>NZ_PPEU01000021.1:0-12817 GCF_003056015.1 Candidatus Similichlamydia epinepheli
ACTAATAATGTCATAGTGATGTTAAACGCAGCAAAGAAAAGAACAAAAGAGAAGTGGAATGAAAACAGTGTTTTGAACAGGAGCTGTAGAGAAAGGAGAGACTACTGCTTCTCCTCTAAGGAGCATGAAGGGTGTTGAGAAAGCTGGTATAAAAGTTGCAAAAATCAAAATCACCACTAAGCAAATTTGCAAGATTCTGTCTGTGCTCAATCTAGAAAGCCGATTGCGCACACGTGCTAAGAAGCCATTAGGGTCCCCACCATTTGGAGGCGGACTGGGCGGAGGAGTGTTGACACACCTCCAAATTGCGCGTCCATGGTACACGAGTTCAGTTTTGAATTGAATCCAACGTGGGTATTATAATCTAACGATTAGCTTTTACAAAACGGTTCTGTGTTATTAGTTTTGTTTATTCAATAGACATTCTTGTATCGCTAAGACTTGAGCCATTACTCCAACCTTCGTTATCGGGACCTCTTCTTGATGAAGGGTTTCGTTTTGGGAAAGCCACGTCATCTGAGTCTGTCATGAATATCATAAAGAAAAATGATAAGGCGAATGCCAAAAGTGTTGCTACAACACCGACAATTCCGTTTCCTAGATCACGAGGATGCATTATACAATGGAACCACAAGTAAACCAGAAGTAGTGCGCCTGTTAGCAATATAGTTAAACAAACAAATGCTGGTATTGTAGAACTTGATTCTATAGTTCTCTGCGATCTCAATCTAACGTTAAGAATACCAGTACAAGAAAGTAAAAAAGAACACAAATTTGAAAAAACTAACGCCCAGCACATTCGTGGTATGCCTCTCAAGGACAAAAAGTTCATATCAACTGTTGAACTGTCTAAAGCATACATAGCGGGAGAAAATGCGTTCGCAATAAGAGACAAAAATGCAATGCAGACCCCTATTATTATCAGGATCATGAGCCTTAAGCCATTTTTCTAGATGCCATAGTGTGCTTGATGCCCATTTATACGTTCCTTGATAGTTTTACGAATGGATTTTACACAGAACTATCTTGTATTTCCAGTTTACGGTTGATCTGTAGGCGGTTGTTGATCATCTCTTCCATCCCATTCCATGTTTAACCCTGTTGCAACAGTTGTATAAAGCCATGCTAGCACTCCCAGGATTAGGGCTGCGACAGCAGAAGATGAAATAGCTTCTTCATCTATGTCTCGTAACAAAATGCCTATGAGCACTACTAAAGAGACGATAAATGCAGTTCCAACTAATGTTGTAGGGAAATTTCTGGTGCGGATTATTCTAGCTGCCCTAATTACAAAAAATATACTTATTAGTATGGAGAAGCATGAAAGTATAGTCAGTAATACCATTACAAATGGAACTGATGTTGTACTTGTAATAACTCTTGCTTGATTGTTTACGGAATAGATTGAAGGTGCAAATGCATTTACAAGCAGCCCGAAGATAAAAAGCGCAATGCCCACGATGAGAAGTACTAAAAACCAGAAATTAGAAAGAACGGGGGGAGAGTGTCTATTTGTGGGATCGTTTCTGCCAGGAGGTGGAGTAGAACTTCCACTGCTAGTCAGTTCTGTAGAGGACATACATTTTTATTTAATTGTATTTCTTGGGTCAATTTATAATTTTAGTTGCTGTCATCTGGGCGGTTTGAGAGGAAAATAAACGATAAGATCAAGTAGCAGCAAGTGATTATACCTAAACAAAAGATAGATACATTCAATGCAGATAATCCTCCCGCAGACATATCAATACCGAAAGTGCCTGTGAAACAGATGGAAAGAGTTATAAGTATGAGTGAAAAAATTGTAAGAAGAGCATCGCATCTAGGTAGTGCCTCAGAGGCACATAAGCGGAGGAAAATACCAAGCAATGAGGAAAATGCAGATAGTATGCTAACTCTAGCTGCTTGATAAGGGATGGGAAGTAGTGGTGTAATGCTTAAAGTAGTGTCTTGAAAAAATGATAAACTAGGAGCGAAAGACGCAGCAAGCACGCTTAGTACCAGAAGGCAAACCCCAATTAACAGTGCGATATTTCTTCGCATAATTCTTTGTTCTGATGGTGATCGAGAATTTCTATTACTTGGTGGGCGGTTAGGCGGTGGAGGACCGCATCCTAATGAATCCATAGGCCTTGCATACAAAATTCTTCAATTTCTGGAACAGATTAATAACAGGAAGATTGGAGCATGGATTACGTAAAGCTTTGCGAGATCACAGAACTTAACACTATTTGTTTGTCGAACTTCTGCTAAGACCATCATTCAGTGAGTCTTAGCAGAAATTGTAGCATTGCAATTTTGTTAGTATCATTCAAAAGGTTCAGTAATCAAGTGAACAAGAAAAAAGAAATTCTATGTTCCCTAGTTGCAAAATATCCATTTTGAGGATAAGTAAGTGGTTAATCTAGCTCTTCTTCGCTCTCACTATTGTCGCCTTCTCCACTGCCATCATTAGTTCCTTGTTGTGGTGGCTGTCCATTTCCAGAAACGGTTACCTGAACTCTTGTTTCGGCCCCTTCTTGTTGTGCTGAAGCAGCAGTTAACGCAGCTAGGTATCGAGTAAACTGACCTCTTGTCACCAGTCTAGATAAGTTACGCAATGCTGATTCTACTCTTGCTTGTGCATCATGAGGTCCTGGTCTCATTCGTCTATAGACTGAAGTGGCAACAAGTATCATGAGGGCAAGGAATGCTAAGAAAAATGTACCAAACGACCCGTTATCTAAGCTCAAACCTATGTTTTGTACGAATCCCCACATCATTCCAAGAGTTATAACAATCAATGACGCCATTAACATAATGAACTGAAAAGAAGTCCCACTTGATGTCCAAGAGGTAGCACCTCTTCTTCCGATGTTGTTGGCTGATACAAAGCAGTCAAGTGATGTGAATAAAATTAATCCAATCCATAACATTAATCCTCCTAGACAGCTCAGGCTATCTGATGATTGAGCACTATTTCCGGTCGGCGTGCAGTTTTGGTACCATCTTATTGCATTGGGCGTGCTGTATGCTGCTGAGAAAAGGCCAAGAAAAAGCACTGCGAAAAACATAATTCTCATTAAACATCTTATGAAGCAACCTTCTTGAGGTGTAGAGACAGATAAAGAGTAACCAGGCGGAGGCCAGCCACCTGGTCCACGTCTTCCACCACCACCTCCCGGAGGTCTCCTCCCACTTCCTCCTGTGGAGCTCATCGGACCGATTGTTACGCTTGCTGTTATGTCACCAGTGGTCATAATTTCCTTATAGAAACGAAGCCCAATTTATATTCTTTGCTGCTATCTTTGATAAAATAAGTATTAAGGACTAGTTTTTGTGCCCTTTTATGTTTGTCTAGGACTCATTTTCTGAATCTGATTCTTGATCGGGTCTAGTAAAATTTGTTCCAGAAGAGGAAAATAATAAAGGACGATGTGATGGAGGGTCAGGGGTGTGAATATGCCCTCCTGGAATACTTGGGGCTTGGATTGCAGTTAATGGGGTTGACCCATGTTCAGTTGTAGTTTGGCTTGGTTCAGGTTCTGCAATATGTGCATAACAAACTGCTATTATGAAGAATAATATCGACATAAGCGCGATTAAAAGAGAAGGAAAAATTTGAAGATTCAAATCATTAGAAAAAGAAAAGAAAACTAGGGCAGCGAAAGAGATCAACAAAATAATTACTACTGAAAGCATGGATCGTTCTACTTGATCACCTCTCATGGTTCCTATTCTACCTACATAGCTAGCAGCTAATGCATTGTTAAACATAGTCATGATTATTAGTGCGAACCAGGACATAAGCATGGTAGAGCAATGCAATATAGTCTCTCGTCCTGTTGTTACAGTTGTCGACCTTGACGGTTGTAAACAGTTGCGCTCTGTTACAATCATTTGAGAAAATTGCACAGATAGTGAGAACAGAATCCAAATCACAATGCAAACAACACTTCTGATTCTGAATAGAAGAGTACGTCGTAACGATCGTTGCCTTCCTGAGGCTCTTGATCGAGAGTTCTCGTCCCGATACGGAGGAGAATTGTTGTCGTGACCATCATCTTGACTTGAGGGAGGCGTTCCATCTCCCGACCCCAATCTTCCGATTGGCATTGCAGTTCCTGTTGATTTTCAGTTCTGATATTTTTAGGCGAGATAGGATCTACAATTTTAGTTTATTTTGATACGTAATTCGCTCCGAACGCAATTCGGAGATGCTTTCCATAAAACAATTCCATGTGAAAACGATTTAAACATGGACATCGATAATAATTGCTAATTATTTGTGGTGCCTGAGACTTATTAATTGCAGTTCTTAACCATTTGTGAAAACACACCTCATTCGGGAAGCATTTTTCTATTTTTACATAGAGAATGCAATTATAAATTCTAGAGAATAAACTCCTCTTCCGAATCTGATTCATTATCCTGAGAGGAAGTGAGGGAGGCGGAAGCGATCGATGAGGATGCCATTGCAGTTTCTTGGATTAAGGAGTTGCTTCTTGTACTATTTTCAGTATGTTCGTGACTGTCCCAAAACATATCGTTATCTACACTTAATTCATTTGATTCTGTCATACCAGGCCCTATCCATGGTCTTCTTCGTGGGTCTGATGTGTTTTCGTTACGTGGAGCGATGGACGCTAAAGGATCTTCAGTGACTTCTAAAACATATGATGCTGGAATACTTGCCCTTCTTCGTGGTGTATAGTGAACCTCGACTGTACTAGACCTAGGTGCTACTTCTTCTCTGCAGGAATTCGCGGAAAAAAATATAAGTAATACTAGGCAAAAAGCTGCGCAAATGATGAAGGCAAAATTTCCTGCTGTGCCGTAGTCAGGTACCGAACAGATCATAGCAGCTGCACAGGCCAAAGTAAGACCAAACAGTATAGTTAAAGTAGTAGTCACGCATGATCTTGGGAATCTTCTTAAAGTTTCACTCATTCCAATAGCTCCAGTTGCTCCAGAGCCAATAATGGAAGCTAAAGTAGACCAACACGTTGCTTGGGAGGCAGATGCTCCATTTCCCGTACATAAATTCATTTGCGTTGCAATGGCCCAGATACATGTTATGCATAGTCCAACGCAAAGTGCTGCTCTTAACCACCAATTCCTCTGTGAACTGGGAGTTGAAGGCCTGGCTATTCTAGCACGACGAATTCTACCTACCTGTGATTGCCTTTGGGAGCGGAATTGAAATGTTTCTCTGACAAAAGAAACTATAGAAGACTCAGAAGCTATTGAAGATCTGGCCCTAGTTTCATTAGTCTGGGTTATTGAAATAGCAGTATCTCTAGACCTCTGTAATGCAGAAGAAGTGGAAGGCTCTGCTATTTCTTCCATTGAGGCAGAAGATGTAGATGCTCTAGTTCGTGTTGTTCTTGGACTAGGTGGAGGGCTACTATTACCAGATCGTCGTTGTCCAGTAGGAGAAGATGGTGGTGAAGTCATTGGTTCGATGTTTGTGAGGGTATAAGAAGGCATAGAACTGGTCTAACGAAGAAAGCCGACCAGATAGTCTAGAAATAGTGCGCCCGATGATGCCCTACGGAAGGCATGCACTGTTGACGCATCCATTAGATGAATTATAAATTTTACTTGATTTAAGTAGGGCTTTCCGTTCGCATAAAGCCGCTTTGTGGTGATACTAAACTGGCTAACTAGAAGCAGTTATATTGATATTTGTGAAATTAGCTGAACGTATTGCAAATCTATTGATGACATGTATACGGGCCTATTTGTTGGAAAAGAAAGCATCTCAAATGGGAGATCGTGTTAATAGTAACGGCAACTTGTGCGTTCCAAGTAGATGGATACACGATGTTCTTTTTCATCGAGATTGTTAAAGTTTTTTTTGATATAAATAGTTTGTAAAGACTAGATAGTCTCTTTTTCTTGTTTATACAGATTGTACGATCTTATTCTTCAAATAAAGTCTCTCTTCCTCTCCTTGCTATTCGCCTCACTTCCTCTCAATGTCTATATCTCTTTCTTTTGCCGCACCTCCTCCGCCCCCTGGAGGTGGAGGCCCCCCTCCTAATCGTCCTTTCGACAGAATTTCACGATCAAATCGAGGTATTTGCCCAAGAGTTAGGAAAGTTTTAGAATTGGTATTCTTTGGCATTTGCATTATTACACACTTAGTATTGGCATCTGCCAGTATTTCTCAGATTTTGCCTGGTCATAATGGTGTGAGTCACTCAGATTGGGCGTTTTTTGGAATGTCAATATCTTTTTCTCTGATTTGTGCATCAGTGCTATTTTATCGTTCTAGTCGTTTATCTTCATTATTTCTAAAGGTCGTTGCTGTAATTATTTTTTTCGCTACTTTGTTTGTTCTTATGGCCTGTATGTATTTGCCTAATAGGGATCCTGGTGGATATTTGCAGTCTATAATTGCGATTGCTTATTTTATTATTATTTTGATTTTTGGAGCAGGATACCGTTACTTCTTTCCAAGCGCAGATGGCGACAACATTTCTTTGCACTCAATTATCTCTTCAGATTCTGAGATGCCTAATACAGATCCGTCAGCAATTCAACCTGTTAGAGATGTGGATCAGAATTCCCTCCCTGCTTATGCAGATATTATAGCTGAATTTGTGGCTAGAGAACTCCCTCCTCATTATGATGATCTTACAACCGTAGATTCACAGAATGGCTCTCCTCCAAGTACACCACCGCCTGATTATTGGGACGAATTAGATTAGGGCTGGAATTGTGTTCCGACATTTATACTCAGTCTCAGTTTAGGAACTGTTTTTTCTTTGTTTAAATATGCTTAAGCAAATTGCCCATCATAACAATGTAAATGCGATTTCTTTTGAAAAATATAAACAACAAAAAAAGCCACAAATGTGGCTTTTAACTATTTGGAAGGTAGATATTAAAATTACTTTGGAACTGAGTCGTATTCAGTTTGTAATTTTCTCATGAATTCAGAGTGAGCGCCTTTAAGTTGTTTCATCGCTTCTATTTGTTGCTCATGGACTCTTCTTAGTGCATTTTGATGTTGAGAATAAAGATATGAGGCACTTGAAGGATTTCGTGTAAATATGCTTTCTAAAGCTTGAGCATGTGTGTGTTGGAATTTTTCTAAAATTTGTTCACTTGTTACTGTAAAATCTGTCAAAAGTGTCTGGTGCTGTTTTTCCAGATGTTGGAATAGTTCAGCAGGGTTCACTTGTGCAGAAACTTCTCCCGGTCCGCCAGGAGCCACTACCTCTTCTCTATTTTGAACAGTTTTTGGATCTACGGGTTTGGAAGGCACTGGAGAAGAAGCAGGTTCTCCAGAAGGGCTTTTCGATGTAAATCTTCTAATGAAAGAGAGTGGGTTTGGAATGGTCATAGGATAAAAAAATTATAGTGATAGGGAATAAATAACTTGTTACGAGTGGAAGATAAGAATTAGATTCAAGATAGGTTAGTCTTCATCATCTGAGATATTGAATAATTCTTTGAATAATTCATCGGACATATAATCGCTTTGAGATAATCTTTGTGTTTCATTTTCATCAGTTGGCTCTTCAATTTCTTCGATTCCCATTTGATTAAATTCTTCTTCTGAAATCGAAGGCCCTTGGCCTCTTCTTGGCGTGCCTGGTCTTTCAGATCTTGATCTTGTCGGTTGAGACATGTCATCAGAGACAGCTTGATGCATTTCCACTTGTATTGTTTTTTTTGATTTTGGGCGTGGTATTCGTAAAATTGAAACCTTTGACTCTCTCGGCACATCAACCTTTTCAAGCAGTTCTTTAATAGCAAGTTCTTGCTCTGGAGTAGGAATAGAAGGTTTCTTTTTTTTCTTAAGAAGCAATCTAACGATTTCACCTCTGGCTTGAATGAATCCCTCATCTAATGGGGTGGAGGGCAATTGGGCATGTTTTTGAACAGGGTCGACACTTTCTTTAGTGCACACTTTCATTTTAAAATTAGTTTTTTCACGCTTGCGATTGCCTCTTTCCAGTATCGAGTAGTAGGGCCTCTTCTTTTGTTCCTGAGAGAAGAAGTTATGCATACATTCGCGCATCATATTTTCTCTTTCATCAGAGGTCATATGTTTATATCGTTCTGATGTGGAATTAGCTACAAAATGGTCGACTGTATCTTCATCTAAGAAACGTCTTGTTTTCCATTGGCTTGTTGATGGCCAACTCCAATCCGGCCAAAAATTATCCCAATCGTATAGATGCGGTAAAGAAATTGCATCTTTTTTGGTCTTGGGATCTTCTTCTTCCAATTCATGAAATAAAAGTGCAATTAGAAAAAATATGATAGAAAAAAAGATAATCATTGCCTTTAGAAGGATATGATTTGCAATAAAGGGAATGCTGATTGCTGTCATAAGCAAACAAGCAATCCCCAAAAGGGCAATTCTTTGAATCTCTTGTTCGTAAGGGCTGATCTTGTTCAGGGCATTGCCTAAAAAAGAAAACCTCGATCTAAGAATATCTATTGATGCATGTGATTCTTTAGCAATCTGGTGCAATAGCCAAATTGAAAGGCAGGCATAACCAACAGGGGACAAAATTTCAGGAAAAAATTCGCACGCAAAACGACGAAATATTCGAGATGCATATCTAAAAGGAGCGGCAACTGGTGTCATCAGGCATTTGGGTAATGGTAAGTTCCACCCTAGAGAAAGGAGAGAGTAAATATTTACTATATATTAACATATTTTCATTTCTTATGGGACCGATTTGTCTATCGGCTAGCATATAAAGTTGTTTATCCATCCTTTTTTGTGTAGAAGATTGAGGATTTTATCTTCCTCTAGGTAATTCTCTTCGATTGCTAAGTCTGTGGCCTTTTCCAATAATTCACCAATTAAGGGTCCTTGGATTCCCAGTTTCTGTAGAGACTCTCCGGAAATTAAATATCTGCAAGTTTGCAGTTTTTTTATGAATATCTCTTTAGAAATAGCGATTTTATTTAATATTTCGACTTGTTCCTTTTGAAGGAAGATTTTCAGCTCTTCATAAAAGGGCGACGCAACTAATCTACACCATGTAGATATTTGTGAAAGATCCGGATCCTTTTTTAAGGCTTGTCCAAAGCGACCTGCAAACGCAAGAGCCTGTTTTTCATACTTAGATAAACAAAGGTTTTCAGCGCTTTTTTGAATCATATCTGATGTAAGAATGCCTGTTTCTTTGCTAAGAATTTTCCAACATATAGGCCAAAAGGAAAATGGGCTTTTTGCTTCTGCGAGATCGAATTTAATAGGGGGATCGACGCAACCTTGAAAAATTTTTTCTAATAATTGAGTTTGAACAAGCAATGAAAAGGCTTCCTCTGCTAGAGGCTGTGAACAAATTTTAGTAAGCTCATCGTGGATGCGTTCTTTAGAAACCGATTGGACAGTATGTGATAGTTTTGTGATAGCTTGATATGTTTCGTCTCCAATTTTGAATTGTAATTTGCAAGCTAAACGAATAGCTCGAATCAATCTTAGACGGTCTTCATTGAATCTTATGAGAGGGTCTCCAATAGTTCTTAGGATTCTTTTTTTCAGATCATCTGATCCATTTACGTAGTCAAACACAGTTTGGCTAAGAGGGCAGTAAAAAAGGCCGTTTATTGTGAAATCTCTTCTTTGGGCATCCTCACATGCAGAAGCTGGTCGTATAGATGTAGGTCTTCTTCCGTCTAGGTAAAGACCATCACTACGAAATGAAGAAACTTCAATTGAATGCCCTTGTTCAATAACTCTTACGGATTCGAACTGCATTCCAGTTCGAACAGTCTTTTCGAACAAAGAACAGACAAGTTCAGCAGGAGCTGAAGTTGCCAAATCAATGTCTTCCGGATTCCTTCCAAGTAGCCAATCACGAACACAACCTCCTGCCATATATGTTGTGTGACCATGCTGACTTAATTGTTTTACAATTTGAACAGCCATTAAGTATGGCTCTACTTCCGTTTCACTAGAGTTGAGTTTAAGTGGATATTCCATTGCTTCTCCATCAAGACAGGCCCATTTTAATGGAAGAATATATGAACGAAAAATGCAAAGAAAAACATGAACATTGATGAGGCATGTTACAATTCTTTATTGCATTTTGGTGGAGGTTGATTTCGTGAAGATAAAGATTCTTCGTGAAGAAGTTGCTATGTGCATAGCTGCAGGTGAAGTTGTTGAATCGCCCGCTTGCGTTGTAAAGGAGTTAATTGAAAACAGTTTAGACGCACGATCTCAGTCAATTCATTTGGAAATTTGTGGTGGAGGATTTGACCTTGTTCGCGTAACAGATGACGGGATAGGGTTATCAGAAGAAGAAGCATTTTTATGTATTCAGAGACACGCGACTTCTAAGCTTAGCTGCGTTAAAGACCTCGACACAATTTTGAGTTTTGGATTTAGAGGAGAAGCACTTGCTGCTATTTCAGCTGTCTCTTATTTAGATTTAGCTTCTAGTGATGGACATCAAACAACGAAGATAGAGGTGGAAGGGGGCAAGGTTGTCTCTCATTCAGCTTTTTCAAGAGACAGAGGTACAACTATATCAGTTCGAAATTTATTTTATAATGTGCCTGCTAGAAAACGATTTCAAAAATCTGTGCGACGGACAAATACGATTATCTTACGCGTTTTTTCTGAACTTGCATTAGCTCATCCGGAATGTCAGTTTTCCCTCATTAAAGATGGGGAAATAGTTTTCGATCTTCCGGCCACTTCTTTTGATAATTGTGACGCGTACATTGATCGAATTGACAGGTTATTAGGTAAGGAATTTGCTCTTTCTCTTATTCGATTTGAGGCAGAGAGTCCAATCGGAAAATTATTTGGCTGGCTTACACGTCCCGATTTCTCATTCTCTTATCGCACTTCTCAATATTTTTTCTTGAATAATAGGTCTGTTTTTAGTCCTATTTTGAGCAAATCTATTTCTGAAGCATATAACTATTTACTTCCACAAGGACGTGTAGCCGGATGTATACTTTTTTTGAATATGGACGGACGCTTAGTTGATGTAAACGTTCATCCAAGGAAGAGAGAAGTTCGTTTTCAGGATGAAAAATCTGTAATGAGATTTGTTCAAGATGCAATCGTAAATAGATTCTCTTTAGGGCAGGATCATATAGAAATACAAAAAGAAATTGCTAATACACGGATCAACTCGGAAAGAGAAGAATTGAAGCCCCCTGTCTGGAATTTCTTAGAAAAAAAGACAGTTGACGAGGAAGAGTCTCAGTCTTTTCATCATGAAGAACTGCCTTTTTGTCCTTCAACAAAGCAGAAAGAAGATCCTGATAATTTAGATTGGTCAAGAGCATTTTTGGCTCCATTAAAAACATATGCGTTACTAGACGCAAATGTTTGTAGAGAGGCTTTTCCTAATCTTTTTAACGATGATGAGTGGGTCCTAGTTGATTGTTTACAGGCTCTTTTCCTATTGGGGCAAAGAGGTTGCCACATAAATGATTCAAGTTCGCAAATTTTATCTATTCCAATTGAACGCTCATTCGTTTTTACTTCCATCGATCTTGTAGAGGAAATATTAACGAACTTGACTGGACTTGGGATAGCATTTGTTCGTTCTGGACCATGTGAGTTTGCAATTCATGAAATTCCTTGCTCATGGAGTAGGGAGGATGCAGAAGAGTTTTTAGGAGAGCTTGCAAAGAATCCTTCAGCTGATTATCTATCATGGTCTTTCTTAACTAAGCATCTGCCTTCTAGAAAAAGAATACGCCTACACTCTCACATAATGAGAGAAACTATAGACAAATTGTTCCTATGTATTAATGAGTGGAAGGAATTATTGCTTTGTTTTGCTAGTTGGTCGCCTTCAAAGTTTTTTCGTCGTTACGATTTGTGAGATAGTAATAGTATATGTCTTCCTTTTGTAAGTTTCTTTCATTCCTGTCTGGGACTCCTTACGATATTTTCATTGTTACAAGGAAGGATGTTCTTGCATTTTTTCAAGGGAAACCTTCTTTGCATGATGAATTTTGGTTCAGTCGTTCAGATTGGATAGCTTTCGTGAACTCGATGGGATATCCGACTGCAATTTTGGATTTTCCTGACAACACATTCGTAAATTATGAACAAATTAAAAGCTGGCTTGTTGACCAGGCTAAGGGCTCCACTATTCGCATTGGATTTGAGGCAACGACTCCATACAACCAAGTTTCAAAATGGAAGAAAGCTTTAGATGGCATTCCAATTCAATGGGAAGCTGACGAATCGTTGTGTGATTCGTTTCGAATACAAAAAAGTGGCCATGAAATGAAACTTCTGCGTCGTGCATCAGATCTTGCTTGTGCTGGGTTTTGGTACGCTATTCAATACTTGAGACCTGGAGTTACAGAAGAGCAAGTTGCGTCAAAAATGATAACGTTTTGGATGGAACAAGAGCCCTCGGCAAAGCCTTCATTCGATGTTATGGTCTTGTTCGGTGAAAATGGCAGTTCACCACACAGAGAATCTGGTGTAAGGCGTCTGCGTGAGGGAGATGTCGTTCTCATGGATTTTGGTGTGAAGTTAGACGGTTTCTGTTCTGATATGACTCGTACATTTTCATTTGGTGAGCCTTTAGATGAAGATTTTTTGAATGTATGGAGAATAGTTTTAGAAGCGAAAAGTGCCGCTACTGCTCTTTTTTCGAAACGTGTTTCTGCTGCTTCCTTTGAAAAGAAAGCTAGAGAGGTTATTAGTGACGCCGGTTACGGAAAGCAATTTATTCACTCATTAGGACATGGACTGGGAGTTCTGGTACACGAGATGCCTCGTTTCAATAAAGAAGAGCCTTTACCAATCGATTCATGCGTAACTGTTGAACCAGGAATCTATTTGCCGGGTAGATTTGGTGTAAGATTGGAGGACTCTTTC
>NZ_PPEU01000022.1:0-12574 GCF_003056015.1 Candidatus Similichlamydia epinepheli
TGACTTCTTCTTCTGTATCAGATGAAGAAGGAACAGGAATAGTGCATGCCGCACCTGGATTTGGTGAAGAAGATTTTCTAACTTGTCAGAAAAATGGCATTGAACCCGTTTGTCCAGTATCAGAGGCAGGTCTATTCACAAATGAGATTCCAGATTTTGCAGGTCGCCATGTCTTTGATATAGAGGATGATGTTAGGCAACATTTGTTAGAGAAAAAGATCCTATTCAAAGAGTTTCCAATTATACATCGCTATCCACATTGCTGGAGGTCAGATACACCTTTAATATACCGTCTTTCAGAAAGTTGGTTCTTGTCAGTTGAACCGTTTCGAAATGAGCTTCTAAAGGCTAATGAACAAATTAATTGGTTTCCTGAGCATATTAAGAAAGGAAGATTTGGGAATTGGTTGTCTCAAGCTCGTGACTGGGCAATTAGTAGAAATAGGGTGTGGGGGAATCCATTGCCTGTTTGGCGTTCCGATGATGGAGAAATTCGTGTCATGGGTAGCCGATCTGATCTTTTTAAATATGCTGGTAATCTTCCAGACGATCTTCATCGTGATAAATTGGACGAAATTTCGTTTGTTGACCAAGGTAAAACATTCAGAAGAATAGACGCTGTATTTGACTGTTGGTTTGAGTCTGGTTCTGTTCCATTCGCTCAAAGTCACTATCCATTTCGTGATATCGCTTTAGAAGAGATCTTTCCAGCTGATTTCATCGCTGAGGGGATCGATCAGACACGAGGATGGTTTTATACGCTTCACGTTTTGAGTGTTCTTCTAACCGATCGATCAGCGTTTCGTAATGTAATTGTAAACGGGATCATCCTTTCGGAAGACGGTAATAAAATGTCGAAGAGACTGAAAAATTACCCTGATCCAGAAGAACTCATTCGCAAGCATGGGGCAGATTCGTTGAGGCTCTATCTTCTTAGAAGTGTGGCTGTAAAATCAGAAAGTTTGTGTTTCTCGGAAGACGGAGTTGCATCGATTTCTCGTCGAGTGGTGGTTCCATTTCGCAATGCACTACTATTTTTCATACAACACAAAGGTGAATACACTGTGTTTTCTAGAATTGTTGACTCTCAGCATATTCTCGATCGATGGATTCTTTCTCGTTTTGCGTTGCTTTTAAATAGTGTTAGTAGCGGGTTAGATAAGTATGACCTTTTTTCAGCTACAGATCGAATTCCAGAATTCGTTGATGATTTGAATAATTGGTACATCCGACTTTCAAGATTGAGATTCAAAAAAGATTCTGGATCATCTTCTTTGGGGGTTTTGCGAACAGTTTTGTTGCAGTTCGCTCGCTTGATGGCTCCTATAATGCCTTTCCTTTCAGAAGCGATCAATTTCTTTGTTAGTGAGGGAGAAGGGTATTGTTCTGTGCATTTGACTTCATTTCCAGTTCCAATGGAAAGAGATCCTGATCTAGAAAGACGAATGGAGTTTATTCGTGAGGTAGTTCAAAGTGGTCATAGCTTAAGAAAAAAGATCAAGATTCGTGTTAGACAGCCTCTAAAGGCTGTTATTTTAGAAACAGCTAATGAGGCTGCTTTATTAAGTGAATATATCGAATTGATTAAGTCTGAGTTAAATGTCAAAGAAGTGATAGTGGTTGCCCCTGGGAAGTTGAGTTTTTACGTTGTTAAACCTAACTTTAAGCTTTTAGGCAAGCGACTAGGTTCAACTGTCAAGTTAGTTAAGCCAATTTTAGAGAATCTTCCAGCAGAAGAGATTGCTCTACTACAGAGCAACGGAGAGATCTCATTGAAAGTGAAAGGAGATGTGATATCAGTTAACAGAGACGAAGTTTCTCTTGAGCAAAGAGCCTTTGAAGGAAACGAGGTTCAATCAGGTGTAGATTTTTCTATCGCATTTGAAACTAATTTAACTGACGATTTATTGAGAGAAGGTGTTGTGAGAGAGTGTGTCAGCAAAATTAATTTAGCAAGAAAAAAACACGGGCTCTCACAAGGAGAGCCTGCTCGTGCTCTTGTATTCGCAAATAAATTTGCCCGTGAATCTTTAGAAAGCGAAAGGGAGTTTTTACAACAGTCTTGTTTTTTGGAAGATATCGTTTGGGTGAATCAAGAACAAGTTTTTGATCCAATAGATGCGCTTGAAGGCGACTCTTATTTCATGCTTCAACTAGAACATTCATCTCCTTCAAATGCTTCAAGCCAAGGTTTATCTTCTAGTAATCTCTTCCCTAAACGCACTACATAAAAAACTCTTAGCATATAAATAGCCAGTATAACCATCCAAAGTGATAGTCCATACATGTTAGGTGTAATTTGAGAGAGCGACAGCCTTTGACCAAAAATTGATGACTGAGGCCAAAAAAAGAAAAGTAATGATCCTTGGATGTTTTTCTCTGGAACAAACCCAAAATCTCTACTGTCACTGCTCCCAACGTGATTATCCCCTAATAGGATCAGGTGCCCTTCAGGAACTTCTAGTCCGTGTTCTTCCATGAATGGTATATCAAGTTCACCGGACGGCAGTAGTGGAGATTTTTGCGGAAGAAATGGAATGTAACCTTTCCTCTCCTCAGATCGCTTTTTTTCATTTTCTAGAAAGAGGGTAAGGTTTGGCTCTCCGTTAAACAGAACGGGTTTCCCCATAACGTAAAGATCGCCATATCTGAAGTATGCAAATCGAAGTGGAATTCTCTCAGATTGATCCGTCTCCCAGTGAACTCCTTTTCGGAACATATGTAGAAATCTTTCTTCAGAGTGGTAAAGGGGATGATATTTTTCTAAAGCAGAGAGGTTTCCAAATAATCCAACCTTAAAACATTTCCCTTCAAAAAAGTCATAAGTGCCATCTGGAATATCTTTAAAAAGCGTAGTTTCTCTGCTTTCTGCGTTATACTTTTTGACATGTTGATTCTCTACAACAAAACGGGATGTATATAGAGCCTGTTTGATGCGTATAAGTTGAGCTTCTGTCAGATCAATTGATGTCTTGTAGACAAAAAATGGACTAAAGGTGTCATGAACTCGAAAAGGCCCAATATGTGGAGTTGGATGGTGATGTAAGTCTAGCCTCCAGGTTGTGTCTTTCGATCCAAATGTATTAGTTTTACGAAGGTTAACCATTGCAATACGATCCATCCCCCATGGGAATTGATCACCTGGTCCGATGCAGTTCAGCTTACCCCTCGCCGACCTATCGTGATTTGCTTCCCACCAAGGTTGATTAAAGTATCGTATCTCAACGTCATCACTTCGTGCGGTTCGTCTTTTCACTCTTCCGCCCCAGTGAATCATAGGAAGATATTCGTGCGGGCATGTTTCAGGAAGAAGAGTTTGATTTTTTCCATTTTTATCTAGAACATAAACCCTTCCAGAATCGAAAAAAACTCGATCTCCTCCTTTCGCCATCAACCTTTTGACAAAACGTTTTTTCATTTTTAAGAATCCAAGAAAAAACATGTCTGGATCTGGAACATCTAGGTTTTCGCAAGAAAATGAGACGATATCTCCTCTTCGTAGTTTTTTAGGATCGAACATCAAATAGGAAAAAGAGTACGGGTTGTTAATTCCGAAAGCAGTCTTTGAAACAAGAAGATGATCCTTTTCCTTGATAGTGGGTCTCATTGACCCCGTGGGGACGCGGTATGTTTCCAATAAAAGTGTACGAAACAGAAAAACGCCAACCAAAGTAAGCAGAATAGAAGCGATTTTACTAGGAGCCGTTCGAATATAAAATGAAACGTGTGAACGCTCAGCTTTTTTCAGCTGTATAGCAACTTCTTGCGTTTCGAATGTGTGACCTTCTTTATTTGTAGAGATCCGATGTGCTAGCCTCGAACAGGCAAGCGAAAGACTATGCGCTGTTTCTTTGGAAACTTTATCAGGAATTCTCTTTTTCCAGAATTTCAACCAGGCTGATGCCTGAGATAAGTACATGTAGGCCTCTCCGAAGGATCGATAGAGGCGATACGTTTCAAGCAAGTAAAACAACATAGGCAAAGCTTAATCCCTAGTCCTCACAAGTGAGAAATCGATGCAGGATATATCTGAACTCTTTAGGAATACGATTTTGACTAAGAAACTATGCATTTTTCTCTTTCTTAGAAAGCTTACAAACAATTTGAGTAAAAAATCCAGTTAGTAAAAGATTCAAAGTCAGGGATAGAACTGCTACTGCTGCCGGAGCTCCCTTGATACCGGCTTTTGAAGCAAGAATTAATATTCCGGCTCCGACTTCTCCTCGTGGTAGCATAGATACTGCTAGACCCATTCTTTGAGACCAAGGCGCTTCATCTGAGTAAAACAGCGCTGACACCAATTTCCCCAAGTTCGCCATTTGCGTAACAATCAGTGTGTAAATAATAATCTTCCAAAAGTTCCCCTGATGAAAGAGAAGATGTAACATCGGTGGCATTGATGCGCCCACAAGGAGCATGAATGAGCTCTTTGCTGTGTTGTCAATCCATTCGTGTTTTGCATTGTTTTCGTCGTGTTTTTCCTTTATCAGAGCTCCTAGTGTGAAAGCTGGTACCAGGACATCTAGCTCCACACCGTTCTTGAACAGTATGTGGCATATACACGTGATCAAAATCGCATAGCAAACCTTGAACGGGTTCGAATGAGGAAAATGCAATCGATTACTTGCTTTCCAAACCAGCGCAAATAGACTTAGGATAATAGAAGCTGTTAAGAAGAAAAGCGGGGAAAACCCGAAGTTTAGCAATCGTATCGGGATCAAGAGCACAAGGGTGTAGAGATCATCAAGGATCGCTAGAAGTTTTGCTTTTTTAAACACCCAAGTTTTAGAAAGGCCCCCGGCTTCTAACATAGAAAAAAGGATACCTGCAGACGTAGGAGCTGCAAAACAACCCAAAAGAATACAGCTTTTCCACCACATTTTCTCTGAGCGAGGAAAGGCAAAAAAGAAAAATAGGGAACAGAAAGCCCATGGTAAAACAGATCCCAATATCGCTAAGATGTGGTCCCGTTTTGTATTTTTTTTAGGAAGATTGAATTCGATTCCTACCCCAATCATTATGTACGCGAGGCAGAAAGAGGCAAGCTCGTGGATTGTCTCTCGAATCGAGTTCATTTCTGGGTCTATCAATGTTTGTGCAAATACAAAACCAAACATTAACAAAGAAGAGTAGACCATTATCAGTAACATAGATGGAAACCTTTTCTCTCGTTTTCGTTAGAGGCGAAGATTCGCGATAACTTAAGACTATCGATCAAGTTTCAGTAGTCGTATTCTAACACCTGCTAATTGATCATTTTGTAGAGGAGTTCCTTCTCAGACCTACAAACAGCCTTATACCTTAGGTTACTATGATCGTTATTAGTTTGTTGCTTTGAGTTGTGATTTTTTTATTCTTTCCTAATTTAGCTTGAGAGATCTAGGCCAGAAAAAGCTGCAAAGGACATTGAAGTCAGTCCCATCATTACGAACAATATGGGAGTTCCTTTAGCCTGAGGAATAGGGGAAGAGATGCGCGCCCTTTGGCGGAGGCCTGCTAACAGAAGGACAGCTAGCCACCAACCGCATCCCGCTCCCATTTGGTATGATAAGTGCTCTGAAATGGTATGGTTTTCCTCAAGGCTGTTTGTGCAGGCGGCAAGAATCGCGCAATTTACTGCAAGCAACCTCATATAGACGCCTATAGAGCTGCTTAACCTTGGCGCTATAGCCTCCAATAGAATGACTAGCACTTGTACGCTTCCGCACGTCAAAGAGATCAATACAAGAAAATTTATGTAGCTCATGTCCATAGTTTTTGCCTCTTCAATGGGGATCCAGGACAAAGCTCCCTTGCGTATGAAATTATTATAGATAACCCAATTAAGAGAATTACTTACTGTCATAATAAGAAAAACGGAGAAACCAACTGCGTTTGCCTTTTTTAGTGAATCCGAACAAGCCAGACAGGTGCATACACCTAAAAATTTTGCCAAGATGTAATTGTTCAACAGGGCTGCTCTAAAAAATAGGAGTATAAGGGAATGACTTGACGTAGTGTCTTGCATGCTTGTTCCTCTATGAATCTCTATTTGCAAACATCATAACCGTTGCCAATACGAAAAACGCACCAGCAGGATGCAGAAGAGCTCCAATATTTTGTATTCGGCTGGGGTGTGTGATGGTTGCATACCAAGTTTCTGGCAGAATGGGATGATTGAGGACAGATCCATTTCCAAATAATTCTCTAATAAAAGCAACTATCAAAAGTGTTGATCCGTACTGTATGCCAGCGCGCAATCCGTCCCACATAGAGGAAAGAGGCGGGTGATACATTGCGTATGACTCACATCGTCCAAGAAGAATACAATTGGTAACAATTAAATTTATGTAGATGGAAAGTCGCTTATATTTTTCGTATAAGAATGCTTTCAAAATTTGCTCGGTTAATAGGCAAAATGTGCAAATAATCACCATTTGTAAGACTAATCTCATAGAATCTGGGATATGTTTGCGAAGAAGCGATACGCAACCAACTGACATAGATGCGATGAAACAGAGGCCTAGAGTCATTATCCAGGCATTTTCTAGCTTGTTGGTTACTCCAAGTGCTGAGCAAATTCCTAGGTGTGAAACAAAAATTTGATGATCTGCAAATAAAAATTTTTTGATTCTATATAGAAATTTTTCCCTAAAGAAAGTTTTATGACTTTGATTGCTCATCTTGATGCATCCTTTTGTTTCATTAAAAAAGTTCGATAAGCTTCCAAAGTAGTCTGATAGGCTTGTGTAACTCCAATACCAGTTAGAGTTGCACCTGATACGCCATCCACAGAGGAATATTTTTTAGTGGATGTGGAAAGTTGATTTTCGACCCCACCTTGAACTACATAGAGTCCTAAAGGGGAATGCTCTCCTCCTTTTACAAGAAAAATTTTTTTTCCGATGAGGCGGCTTTGCCATTTAGGGTCTGAAATGAATGACCCTAACCCCGGTGTTTCTTGATGTTTGTGCCAGGTGACTCCTCTAACAGTATTACAATCTTCTTCCAAGCATAGATATCCTTCCATTGGACCCCAAAGACCTTTACCTCGGACTGGAATAATGAAAGCTTCTGGTTGTCGGGAATTTTTTTCTGGAGGAGGAAGAAGAAGGTATATTAATTTTTTTGGGAGAGAATGAAACCCAATTCTTTCCCCAAGTTCGAGGTACTCTTTTTCTTGAAGACCTGATTCTTGAAATGTACGTAGATTACCTTCTTCATCTACTAGTCTAGTTAGGATTCTGGATTGAATAATGTTTAAAATTTCTTTTTCAGTAGTTGGCTTATTGGAATTGTCACCTATTAAACTTCCTTCACGGTCAATTATGCGAGCGGCAATCAATAGCTCTTTGTTTTTGTCGAATTCTATAGAACGATCTTGAATCGGTTTAAGAAGTAGTGCTGTGAAAGATAGTAGAAGAGAGCTTCCAACACATATAATTCCGGTTAATATGAATGTTTTTTTTATTTCTAAAGAATTATTTATTGATTCTTTATCCATTCGCTTCTCCTACTACGGTAACGTTTAATTAGGAGTCGCAGCTCGAGTGCAATTATATCTAGAATTGGGGCAAAGACATTTCCTATTAGTATTGCAAACATAACTCCTTCTTTAAACGCGCTACTTTTCAAACGAACCAAAATAATCAAGAACCCAATCAACCCTCCGTAAATTATTTTCGCGAATCGATCACAAGGGGCAGAGACCGGATCTGTTGCAAAAAAAATTGATCCGAACGCAAGGCTTCCTGTCATCAGATGAACTTGTAGTGGGATGACATATTTCGCGTACATATCAGTGCCTTGTTGGATAGAAGCAATCCATTTGAAGATTAAGAAAGATAGGCATGCACTAATCCAAATCGAAACCATAATTAACCCTGAAGCAATTTGGTTCCAAAGGAGAATAAAGGCACCGATTAAAGGGCCTATGAGGCCTACTTCACCACAGCAACCTGGTCTTGCGCCTATCAAAAGGGATAGAGTTGTGTATGGTGGCTCTCCTAAGTAAAGTTTTGCCATATGAATGGTATGGATGAATCGTTCTTTATCCAATCCAAGGCCGAAATTTGTTGGATGTGACGTGAGGAATGATTCAAGTTCCACAATTGACAATTGATCAAATGACTTAGAAATTTTGTTTAGCCTTGACCATCGATTAAAAATATTCTTCCAAGTTCCTGACGGTGTAATCAAATCTGGTCGAATATAATACGCGATAGCTTCAAGGTGATCTTTCAGTACTTCTTTTGTGAGTGCTAGTTGGCCCAGAGGAGAAGCTCCAGAGATTGCATCACTGACCGTATCACTGTTTTGAAGCGCATCCATTGATAATATTGATGCTTGGACTGATCGAACAGTTGGCGCGATCCAGACGTTTCCACAAAAATTTCCTGGAAAAGAAAGAACCAAAAAGCAACGAGCAACAAGTGCCGGATTGAACATGTTCATCCCGGTGCCGCCGAAAATCTCCTTTCCAAATATTGTTCCGAAAATGATACCTACGGCCACCATCCAAATAGGAATAGTTGGAGGCATCGCTAGTGCAAAAAGCAGGCCAGTTACGATCCACCAGTTAGATTTAGCCCTCTTTCTCCAATTAGAGAAAATTCGATCAGTAATAAAAGAAAAAAGACAAGATGTGAAAATAATTGGAACAAGGCAACTGACTCCAGCTGAAACAATCCTCATTGCCCTTGGCATTTGAAAGCAGAATTTCATGTAACCTGTCAGGCTCAGAGTAGAATTATAAAACTCCCTCAGGACATTCAGGTCTTTTTCTGCGAAAACAAAAGAATATACTCCAACTGCCCATGTCCCAAAAAGTGTAGGAGGAATCAAAGAGATTAACAGGAGACGAATCCAATGATCCAAGTTGTGAACATTGCATACGAAAGGTAATTTTTGTGGAGAAGAATTTGCCTCTTCATTGCCCATATGTTGAAGCCTTACGCCGCATGGCACGTATGCATTTTTATTAGTTTTATGGATAAGAATTCAGAAGTTTCATTGTTAGGCTCGATAAAGGAAGATTGTATTAAGCTCAATGCATAAATTTCGTTTGAGTCTCGGAGAATAATTGAATGTTTTGGATATTTAAATCTGTATCAGATCGATCGGATTCTATCGAGGTATCCAAGGAGCAACGAAGCTCCTATCTTGCTTGGAGGGTGCGTATTTTTTTTTCCCTTTATTTTGGTTACGTTCTTTTTTCTTTTGCCCGTTGTGGTTTTGCGTTTGCCGCGCCTCTTATGAGAGATCAACTCCATTTACAGGCTTCAGATCTAGGATTGATCGCGACTTCTTGGTCATTGCTTTACGGATTAGGAAAATTTATAAATGGCATTTTGAGTGATAGATCTAATCCTCGTTACTTTATGGCTTTTGGACTGCTTGTTACAGGAATTTGTAATTTTTGCTTCGGCGTGTCTTCATCTTTTTATTTATATATTTTATTTTGGGGATTGAATGGGTGGTTTCAGGGGACAGGTTGGCCAAATTGTGCAAGATGCCTGACAAATTGGTTCCCTCCAAAAGAAAAGGGTCGTTGGTGGGGGTTGTTGAGTACATCGCATAATATTGCTGGTGCTATTGTTCCAATTATCTATACCGCAATCGGATCTCTAATTGGGTGGAGGGCGATTTTTTTTGTCCCTGCTATCGTTTCATTTTTTGGGGCTTTTTGGTTAGTTCATCATTTGCGTGAACATCCTTCTTCAGTTGGCCTTCCGTCTCTGCTCAGCCTTTACCCACATGATGTTTCTTCTCCCAAAGAAAGTGATAAAGGTATTGTTCGTCATCTATTTCGTGAGGTAATTTCTAGCGGTAAAATCTGGTTGCTCGGTTGTTCTTACTGTTTCATTTATTCATTACGAATAGGATTACATGATTGGTTGACATTTTTTTTTATCGATCAAAAACAATATAATTATTTTCGTGCTGGTTCGTGTGTTCTCTGGTTTGAACTTGGAGGTGCGCTTGGTGGAGTGTTGGTAGGTTGGATATCTGATGTTTTGTTTTCTGGGAAAAGGGTGCCTACAACTCTTTTGTTCATGTTTTTTTTTATGCTCGTTTTAGTGTTTTTGTTTTTGGGCGGGGTGACAAATTACTTTTTGAATAGTCTAATATTATTTTTTTTAGGCGTATCATTGTTCGGCCCTCAGATGTTGGTTGGTCTTATTGCAACTGAAATATCGCCCAGCAATCTTTCAGGTGCTGCAAATGGATTTGTTAGTATTTTTGCACAGATTGGATCTGCATTCGCAGGGTATCCTTTTGGTTTAATTTTATCTCAAAGCAACTGGGTTCTTTTTTTTGGGGCTTTGTTTGGATGCTCTTTAATGTCAGTATTTTGTCTTTCCCCAATTCTTTTTGTTGAGTTTGCTGGTAAAGAGGAGAATCAAAAATGAGGCCTTGGGTGCCGCTAAGCCTACATTCTCAATATTCCATTTTGCGAGCTACTTCTTCAATAAACCAACTTGTTGAAAAGGCTGTCTCTTATGGATTAGATTCAATTGCCCTCACTGATCAAGGTAACCTTTGTGGAAGTTTTGACTTCGTTCAACGATGTCAATTGTCCAATATTAAGCCTATTGTAGGATTAGAAGGATACTTGGCTCCTAAATCAAGATTTGTGAAGCAGAAACTTGTGGAAGAACCAAATTATTATTCATGTACGCTTTTTGTTTCAGACGAGATTGGATTTCGTAATCTTTCAGCATTGACTTCATTAAGCCATTTGGAAGGCTTTTACTACGTTCCTAGGATGGATAGGGAATCTCTTGAGAAATATCATGAAGGTCTAATTGTAATGATTGGAGCTCCAGGGAGTCGTCTTGCTAGATTTATTTTAGAGTCTTCTTTCGATAAACAATTTGAAGAGTTGGAATGGTGGATTAATGTTTTTGGACGTGAATCAGTATTCATTCAAATTCAAAACTTAACTATTCAAAACATTAGTGAGACTCAAAATTTTTTTGAGGAAACTTGGGTTGAGGATCTTTATCAAAAGAGGATGAGTGAGCAGATTTGTTTGAATAATAGACTTGCTGAACTTTCGTCTAAGTACTCTCTTGACTTGGTCGCGTCGAACCCTTGTTATTATCTAGATAGAGAGGATTGGAAAGCTCATTCAGTTCTGATTAATATTGGATCTGGGGAACCTATTTTTTTGGATGATGGAAGAAGAAAAAATCCAAAACGTCTCGTTTATCCGTCAAATGAGTACTACTTCAAATCGCCTCAAGAAATGCATGATCTTTTCATTGATTATCCAGATGCTATTTCTAATACAAAAAAACTCGCAGAGAGGTGTAATTTTTCTTTTGATTGCGAGACGAAACATTATCCTATTTTCTTTCCTCCAGATGTAAGTTTTGATATCTCCGCTAAGGACCGAGAGGAATCTTGTAAGCAATACTTGAAGTTGAGAACTCATGAAGCAGTTTCACAACGTTATACTGGTAGAACCTTAGAAAGGCTTCGTGAAAAATTTCCTAATCGGGATCTTGATAAGTTGATTCGTTCATCATTAGATTACGAATTAGAAGTCGTTATTTCTAGGGGATTGACAGAGTATCTTCTCATTGTTGCTGATTTTGTTTCTTGGGCAAAAAAAGAAGGGATTCCTGTTGGGCCAGGTCGTGGTTCAGGTGCTGGGTCAATTGTTTGCTATTTGCTTGGAATTACCAACATAGATCCATTAAGTTTTAATCTTCTATTTGAGAGGTTTATAAATCCGGAAAGGCCCTCATTCCCAGATATTGACGTAGATATTTGCATGCATAGGAGAGGAGAGGTCATTCGCTATATGATCGATCGGTATGGTGCTGATCGAGTTGCTCATATCATTACATTTGGTCGCATGAAGGCAAAAATGGTGATCAAAGACGTGGCGAGAGTTTTGGCGATTCCGTTATCTCAAGTCAACGCTCTTATGAGGCATATACCTGACGATCTACAAATGACCTTGGAGAATATCTTGCTACATTCCGAAGTCATAAAGATGCGCATGAAGGAGGATCCTCGTATATCTGATCTATTCTCGATCGCACGTCGGCTTGAAGGATCAATTCGTAATATGGGCGTTCATGCAGCTGGAATTATTGTCTCTGGCAATCCCTTAGTTGAAAATATACCACTGTGTAAGCCGAAAGGTGCAGATCTACCTGTTTCTCAGTTTTCAATGCAACCCATAGAGAAATTAGGAATGCTCAAGATGGACTTCTTGGGCCTTAAGACATTGTCATGCATCCAAGATGCTGTAAAGAATATTCATAAACAATTGAACGTTTCACTTGATTGGGAGGATTTGCCTCTCGATGATACGCGTACATTTTCCATGTTAAATCAAGGTAAGACATTTGGAATCTTCCAAATGGAGTCTGCTGGCATGCAAGAGTTATCGCAGAATCTACATTTGGATTGTTTTGAAGAAATTATCGCTGTACTTGCCCTGTATCGTCCTGGGCCTATGCAGATGATACCGTCTTTTATAGAAAGAAAACATGGTCGAGAGAGCATAGAGTTTGATCATCCAGATTTAAAGCCAATTCTCCAAGAAACCTACGGAATTGTCGTTTATCAGGAACAA
>NZ_PPEU01000023.1:0-12106 GCF_003056015.1 Candidatus Similichlamydia epinepheli
CCAAATAGACATCTCGTTGCAAGATGCTTCGTTGCGTTTCAAAAGAAAAAATTTATAGATACATTTATTTAGTGATGTTTTTACAAATTCGGTGTCGAATGTGCAATAGAGAACCGCTCCCAATGCTAGCGCTGAAGCGCACAGGGATCCTAGGAAGAGAAATATAGTTCTAATAAGACGTTTTATCATTGGCATGTTTGGTGCTTAAAAGTTTTCTCCTAATAGGATGTACAACTCGACTGGGTTGTCGAGGTTATGGCGTTTTTGGAGGGGCATTCCAAGGTCGACTCGAAGAGAGCCAATCGCAACCTTTTTCCTCATTCCTAGTCCTATGGAGTACAAAAAAGGTGACTCTAAATTCGGGGATGAATGGGGATAAACTTGTCCCAGATCTAAGAATGGCACGAAAGTAAGATCTTTTGACAGTGGAACGCTAGGTTCCACCGCAATTGCTAATAAGCTCATTCCGCCAACCGGGATGCCATGTCTATTTAGGGGGCTAACACTTTTGTCTGCGTATCCCCTTAGTACTGATGGTGATCCACCAAAGCAACGCAAGGAAACGGGAACCTCATTGAGCTCAGTTCCTATAATCGAGTGTAATTGTAGGTGAGTTCGCAACTTAGCCTCTCTCCAGACAGGTAAGCTTATTATGAGTCCACTTTGTAATTTGATGAAAAAGTCGTGTCTCGAATCAATTGAGTAGAAAATTTCTCCTGTCCACCAGACACGAGCCAGAGATGAGCTCGACTCATTTCGATCGAAATACGGACAAGACCCTCTAAAAGGTAGGCTGAATAGAAGCTTAGCCCCAGCAAAGGCATCATAAAATTTTTCGAGCTTCAATCCAATTTTTTGGAGGGCCCTCTTGCCCAAGATTAGGTGCGAACCAATTGCACCGGAATGCTCACGGGTTTCATACCTAAGTCCTCTATATAGCGAACCTTCAACAGAGACCGATATGTCTTCTAGGGTTTGTATTGGGTTAACGAACCTTACACTGCATTCTTGCTCGTTCTGGGTGCTTTGCGCAGAAAAAAAGAACTTTTCCTGCTCACCCCATATGTTCTCATGAGACCAATCAAATGCTCCTCCTATACCCTTTTGGCTACTCCAAGATAAGCCTAACCCAATTGATCTAGGAGAGGACTCTTGAACATGCAGTAGAATTGGCATGGAAGAATTTCGTATGTCTGGGGGACCTAGTTCTGATCGAACCTCTTCAAATAAACCTGTTTTTTCTAGAGATTTGCAGCTGCTGTATACTTTATTGCCTGAGTATAGCCCTCCAGGTTTGAAGCAAAGATGTTTTTTAAGAAATCTAACAGAACAACGGGTTTGACCAATAAACGTCGCCTCTCCAAAAAAATATTTTGATCCCGTGGATACATCGATAACTAAATCTACTTGATGATTGTCGTGATCTAAATCAAAATTGTTTAAGTCGACTTTGGCAAATGGAAATCCCTGGTTTAGATAGCTGTCTTCTAATTCGCTGAGAAACTGTTTAAGAAGGTCTGTTCTGGCCGGTTCTAAAATAGGAAAAATAGGCAAATCAACTTTTGGTTCGCATGGAAGGTCGTTTTCTAATATGCAAACGGAACCTATCTTGTAACAAGGTCCTTGTTCAACTTCTAAATGTAATGTTTCTGTATTTTGGTCGTAGACTAAATCAAGGCGTGGAGATAAGTAACCGAAATAGTGAAAACAGTTCAGCCATCCATTTTTTTTTTTAAAATGTGGCGCTGGAATTCTTCTCGTTGCTTTGCTATTTCAAAGCAAATTTTTCTGTCGTGTTGGACTTGAGCGTATAACTCTTGCTCTAGATTTCGATCTTGTAGACCCTTTATAACAATTTTAGGAAGAGTTTTATTAATTGCTGCAATTTCTTGTTGAGGTACAAATAAGGCCCCCAAAAATGGCAGTAAGAACATTATTTTTTTTTGGAGCACTACAAAACTCCTATCAGAAGGGTGAAAAAGACAGCGATTTTTGATCCTATCTTTTTTCCTCTTCCTAGTCATGCTAAATGTCCTTGCTTTGTTCACATGTAAACAAAGATTCTGAATTATAGAAATATTGGTTAGAGATGAATAAATCTTTTTTTAAGCATTTGATTCGTTTCAGTGTTTTTTTCATGTTTTTCGGTTTTTTTTGGAAACTTAGAGTTCGTCAAGTGCTTCCTGGCAATGAATTGATCGTTAATATGGGTTATCCACCTTCTACTTTTCACCCACATAAAGTTAATAATTGTCATGAAAAAATATTATCTAGACATCTTTATGAAGGGCTTGTTCGGTCAGGTGAAAATGGGCGTTTATTGCCAGGATTGGCGAAAAAAATTGATGTATCGGAAGATGGTCTAAATTACCGTATCGAATTGCGTGAATCGTTCTGGTCAGATGGTAGGCCACTTACAGCAGATGATTTTGTTCGAAGCTGGAAAAATGTCATTGCTTCAGAACGACTATCTGCAGACTCTCTTCATTTTGATTTAATTAGAGGAGTGAAAGAATTTAGAAATAATATGAATGATTGGGATAAGGTTTCACTGAAGGCAGACTCAAAAAACATTTTTTCTTTTTCTCTGGAGCATCGTGCTCCTTATTTCATAGAAGTATTGACATTGCCTATTTTTTATCCTGTATCGTCATTTGACAGTGATAAGTGTCTTGTTTCCAATGGCCCTTTTCGTTTCAAGGAATTTAAATGGAGTCAATTGATTGTTCTTGAGAAAAACCCATTTTTCTGGGACGAATCTTCTGTTTCTTTTTCATCAATTAGGTTCCTATTAGTTGAGGAGGCTCAGACACAGACAAGTCTTTTTGAATCAGGTGATATTCATTTTATGGGTGGAGGGTTTTTGGCAATTTCTAAAGAGGCAATTGACTCGCTTAAGAGAAGAGGGTTGTTGTCTGGTCAATATGCCGTTGCGTGTGAACATTATGCAATTCTCAATACTCGACGTACTATTTTTCAATCCAAGAAAGTGAGGCAAGCATTTTCAATGAGCTTGGATAGAGATCGAATGCAGAAAGGTTTTTTTAAAAGATGTATTGCCGCATATTCCTATTTGCCTCCTGCCTTGCGTCAGGAGAAGAATATACCAATATTGATTGAGGAAAATAGAGATAAAGCAAAGCTTCTTTTTGAAGAGGGCATGCATGAATTGAATTTTGGAGAATCAGAGGAAGTGGAATTTCTTTGTACTAGCCTCTGTTTAAAACTTGCCCAAGCTCTCCAAGCACAATGGTTCCAAAATTTGGGAATTTTGGTGAAAGTTCAGTGTGTTTCTGTTCCGACTATGATTTCTAGATTATCGGATGGAGATTTTGACTTTGCTTGTTATAGCCAAATCGCAAGTTATCGAGACCCTTACTCTTTTTTTGAAGAATTTTCTGATTCAGATTCAGCGTTCAATGCAACTGGATGGAGTCCGGAATCATTTCGAGATTTACTCGCAAAAAGTTTTGATTTCGAAGATGAAAGTAGAACTGTTTTTTTCGAAAAGTTAGAGAAAATTATTTTGGAAGAGGTGCCAGTTGTGCCAATTGCATTTGGTCGAGAAGTATTTAGCTGGCATCCTTCTCTAGAGGGATTTGTAGTTGATGAATTGATGATGATAGATTTTTCCAGAGCACGTTGGAGAAAAGAATCGTCTTCTTGTTGACTCGAAGTGGTTAACAAAAGCATATCCGAGATCGCGTTAGATTTATTTTATGTGTCTATATGAAGTGGTTGCGAAATCCAATTTTGTGGTCGGGTTGTTTTATCTCTTCATTGTTTATATGGAAGATTTTTTTCTATAAACCATCTCCTGAAGTAACGCGTATTTCTAAGCAATTTGTTTCTGTTAATTTGGGTATTTTTCCAGGAAGCCTAAATCCTCAGATGATACGAACTCCACAAGATTTTTTTTTGGCTTCTCATCTTTATGAGGGTCTGTTCCGAATAAGTTCAGATGGTGTTTTATTGCCTGGATTGGCTGAGAAAATGGAAGTGTCAGAAGATGGATTGACCTATCAGATAACTTTGCGTACGTCCTATTGGTCAAATGGTGATCCATTGACAGCGCACGATTTTGTTCGAAGTTGGCGTAGTGCCGTTCATTCAAATAGCTTACTTTTCTGTGGATTCTATCTTAATTTCATAGATGGGCAAGAGAAATTTACGAATCTTCAATATAATCAGTCTTCTATCGCAGTGCGAGCAGATGGAGAACATCTTCTTGTTTTTTCATTAAAGAGCCCTGTGTCTCATTTCGCTAATTTGTTGGCCATTCCTGTTTTTTTCCCAATTCATGCGAATCTTAATCAAATAGGCTATACAAGTAATGGACCTTTCAAGGTCAAATCTTTTGACGGCGTCGGTCAGATGATTTTGGAAAAGAACCCTTTTTTTTGGGATTTAAGTTCCGTTTCCTTTCAATTTATAAAGGTGCTTTTCATGGGTAGAGAATCTCAACTTTCTTTATTTAAAAAAGGCGATATAGACTGCATAGGGTTTGTTCCAATGTCTTCAGATGAGGTAAATTATAGTCTGCCGGTTCCATCGACCTTTCTTAGGCAAAATATTCCTGTTCTATTGTCTCTGTCTGTTAATACGAATTTTGGAATCTTGAAATCAGTTAAGATTCGCAAGGCGATTTCCATGGCATTGAACAGAGAAGAGTTTGCTTCAATTTCTTCGAATTTTTATCCACCAGCCTATCGTTTCCTTCCCCCGGCAGTCATTTCTTACCCTCCGTTAGAGTCATTAATAGAGTCTCCTTTAGAAGCAAAAAAGTTATTTAAAAAAGGAATGGAAGACTTGAATGATATATTTTCTATTGATGAAACATTAGAATTATGCTGCGTGCAAACTACTAGCATTATTGCAAGTGTAATTCAACAGCAATTGCGACGAACTTTAGGACTGGAAACTAGCATTGTTATCGTTGATTCATCCGAGTTTATGCGGCGCATGGTTGGTGGCGACATGGAACTAGGCATTTTTCAACTCATAGGAAATTACGGAGATCCGTACTCATTGTTTGATTATCTCTTCCATTGTGGTCGCGCACTATGTGGGTGGAAGTCTGAAAAGTTTGGAGATATTTATAAAAATGGTTTGGGACTGAAAGGATTTCAACGTAAGTTACACTGTACTGAAATGGAACGAATAGTATTGAGTGAATTGCCATTTATACCTTTGTCTTTTGGATATTCTCCTTTTCTTATTCAGAGTGGGTTGCGGAACGTTGCGTCAGTGCCCTACATGTCTGTAGATTTAACAAGAGCATATTGGGATAAGTAGTAATCTCTATTTGCCCTCAAAATGAGGGTCATCTATCCAATTGTAAAGAACGTTGGATTTGACTGCGTATATCTGGTTTTGTTCATGAAATTGTTAAAACGAGTTTTATTTGTTTCTTTTTTGTGTAGTTTCTTACTGATTTGGGATAGTTTGAAACATCGATCTAACTCACAAAAAATTAATTCTTTAGTTGTAAATTTAGGGTTTCCTCCAACTAATTTAAATCCTCATCTTGTGAGGTTTCCTAGAGAAATTTTTCTTATTTCGCATCTTTATGAGGGGCTTTTTCGGTTCGGTGAAAACGGATCGATTATTCCAGGCCTTGCAGAACGTGTTTCGGTGTCACAAGACGGTTTGAGTTATCTTATTGGGTTACGTAAATCTTTATGGTCAGATGGCACCCCTGTAACAGCTTATGATTTTGTTCGAAGTTGGCAAAAAGTGATTCGTCCTGGCTTTCGTTTCCCTTTTTTCGGATTTCATTTGAACTGGATTAAGGGTGTTGATCAGTTGAATTCAGGTCATGCAGATTGGTCGACTGTTTCATTATGTGCTGATGGGGACTATTGCCTATCTTTCACTTTGAAACAACCTATTCATCACTTTAAGCATTTGCTGGCTTTGCCTATTTTCTTCCCAGTAAGAGAAGATAGTGACAGTTCTAATGTGATTTGCAATGGTCCTTTTAGGGTGAAATCATTTGATGGGTTTAAGAGCCTTTTGCTAGAAAAGAACCCTTTTTTTTGGGATGCAGAATCAGTTTTTCTTAAGGAAATTCAATTGCTTTTTCTAGAAGAAGAAGTTCAATTGCCGCTTTTTGAAAGTGGTGAAATAGATTGTATAGGATTTATTTCTCTGTATTCTGAAAAAGATATCGAACGATTTTCTCTTAATAGACAAGTTGTCCAGAGCGGATCGTCTGTGGTTTGTGCAATGCGCATTAACTTAGATGAAAGGATTCTCTCTTCTAAAAAGATTAGACAAGCGCTTTCGATGGCATTAGACAGAAAAGAATTGGTCAAAACTTCAGAAACGATAACCCCACCTTCTTACAGATACTTTCCATTGCCTTTTTCTGATCACCTTCCTTTTATTTCATTGAAAGAAGACCCAAATGAAGCTAGACGACTTTTTCTAGAGGGGTTGCAGGAAAAGGGATTAGAAATGTCCCTATTTCAAGGGTTTAGCATATGTTGTTTGCCGTTTTGTAGAAGTTTTGCACAAGTAATTCAACAGCAATTATTAAAGAATTTAGGTATTTATGTTCGGATTATTTTGCTTGATTCTTCAGATTACTTTCAAAGAGTCTCTTCAGGTGATTTCCAACTGGCGCTTTCACGATTTGTTTCTTCCTATCAAGACCCATACTCTTTATTAGATTGTTTCTTTCACGATAGAAATATGAATTGGGACTCTTCTTATTTTCGTCTTCTTTTTCAGACGGGACTGAGTATGGAAGGCGAGGAAAAGAAAGCTTGTATTGCAGAAATAGAACGTCATATTTTAGATGAATTACCCGTTATCCCTCTCTCATTTGGCTCTCCTCCATTCTTGCTGCAGACTGGCTTAATCGGTGTGGTTTCCAGTCCGTATCTTTCTCTCGATTTTTCGAGAGCATGTTGGGCAAAATAACTTTTCGGAGAGACGTCATGAGACGTATACATTTTTTATTTCTATCTGTTTGCGCTTCATTGTTTGTTTCTTCGTTTTTCTTCTTAAAACGACATAAATCGAATGCGTCCAATATGGAGCGAACCTGGTTAAGATTAAACCTTGGTGCACCTCCTCAAGAGATAAACCCTCATTTTGTTCGTGATACTAATAGTGGATTTGTTGTTTTGCATCTCTATGAAGGGCTCTTTAGACTAGGCGAGAAAGGATCGCTTTTACCGGCATTGGCGAAAAGAACATCGATTTCAAAGAATGGGCTAGACTACGAAATTGAACTGAGGCCATCTTATTGGTCAGACGGATCTCCACTTACAGCTCACGATTTCATTCGCAGTTGGCACTCAGTTTTGTCTCCACGTGAAAGATTTTCACCTTTTCGTTCCTCTTTAGGAATTTTACAAGGCTCAGAACAAATAGATCCTTTTCGTCCTGATTGGTCTAAGTTGTCGCTTTTTGCTAAGAATGATCATACGCTTTGCTTTTCACTTCGCAAGCGAATGCCTACTTTTCTTTTTCTTCTTACGCAACCAATTTTTTTCCCTGTACACCCACATGGACAAAAAGATGCCTCTATAACTAATGGGCCTTTTCGTGTTGTAAAGGGCAATCAGCAACATATAACCTGGGAAAAGAACCCTTTTTTTTGGGATGCCAAGTCTGTTCAAATGGAAAAGGTAGATCTTTTTTTCTTCCAAGACGAAGCCGTTCAAACGTCTCTTTTTCTTCGAAATAAAATTGATTGGATAGGCGGCTGTCTTCTTCCCATTGCTGAATCTAGCTTAGGACAGCTTCAAGAAAGTGATGGGGAATCGTCTTCTGTGCACTATATAATTCTAAACACAGCCTCTAAAATCTTTTCTTCACAAAAGATTCGTCGTGCCTTCTCAATGAGTTTGAATAGATTAGAACTCTCGGGAAAGATTTCTAAACGTTTTTTTCCAGCTTATAGATATTTGCCTCCGGTCTTTTCATCTCAGATTGAAATGAATTCTTTATTCGAAAACCTTGAAGATGCGTTGGAATCCCTCGAAAAAGGCCTTTTAGAACAGAAGTTGATAGCGGAGCATCTAAATTCAATACGTTTTATTTGTCACCCTGGCCAAGTTGCTTTAGTAAAACTTCTACAAGAAACTTGGGAAAAAATTTTTGGTTTCAGAATCAACATACAATTAGTAGATTCTCAAACATTCCTTTCTAGGCTTGAACGAGGGGACTTCGATTGTGCGATTCAAGGAATGTCTGCATCTTATCCGGATCCTTATACATTGCTAGAGCCATTCCGAGATAAAAAGGGATCTAACAACTTTTCCAATTGGAGTTCTTTCTTTTTTCTTCATTTTCTTGAAGAAGGCCTTTCAGCGGAAGGGCAGAATCGGCTTCCATTTTTGAGAAAATTAGAACGCACTCTACTTGCGGAAATGCCTATAATTCCTCTGTTTTTCGAGAAACAGATTTATGCTTATCAAAAAGGACTAAGCGGGGTAATTGTTCAGGAATGGAGGATGGTAGATTTTTCAAGAGCATATTGGACTTCCTGAACGAAGTTGTCATAAGAAAGGCAAGTTCGTTGAAAACAACATATTATCTATATACCTGTGATATGCAGATACGACTTGATGATCTTCAACTTAGTTATGCATGTCCAAATTGTTGAGTTCATTCTATAACTATCTATGCACCTCTTTAGTGATATTCTCCTGAGTATTAGTAGTAATCTTTTTAAGAATTAGGATTGAGAATGTGAGACAGTCTACTATAGGGTTACTTGCGATAGTAGCGCTTTGTTCTGCATTTCTTTGTGTTAGACGAAATTCTAACTCCGTAATCTCTGCAAGCAGGAGAGATACACTTGTTCTGAATATCGGAAGTCCTCCGCTGGAATTACATCCTCAATTTTTACAAGATGTGCACAGTACAATCATTTCAAAACATCTTTATGAAGGTTTATTTAGATTGGGGACAGGGAAAAAACTTTTACCTGGTTTAGCTGAGCAAATGTATGTTTCTGAGGATGTAATTCCAGCGGAGGACTTCCGATATTCAGAACAAGTGTATCTCTCCTGCGACTTCCTGTGACTGCACACGACTTTGTTCGAAGCTGGAGAAACGCTATCGTCTCGGGTGATGGCAGAATTTGTTTAAAGTCAACGTATTTTGATTTCTTTTTAGGAGTAGAAGACTTTAGAAATGGAAAATCTAGTTGGTCAGACGTATCTATTAGAGCCGAGGACGATAATACCTTACTTTTTACATTGAAACATCCTGTTCCCTATTTCAAAGATTTATTGACACTTCCTGTTTTTTACCCTGTCTATCCAAATCACGGTGTAGATGATGAGTTAATTACAAATGGTCCATTTTTTTTAAAAGGTTCACGATGGGGAGAGTCACTTATACTTCAGAAGAATCCGTTCTATTGGGATTCCGATTCTGTTCACTTTTCTCAGATTAGGTTTATCTTTGTAGAATCTGAAGAGACACAAACCCTTCTTTTTGAGAGTGGCGAGATTGATTGTATTGGTGGCGGGCTTGCTCCTCTACCTCAAGAGGAGGTCAATCGACTTTTGCCTTCTGGTTGTGTTTCAGATGAATACGATGTATTAGCTGTTCATTTTTTGAACTTAAACACAAATCTTCCACCTTTTTCTTCGGCTAAGATTCGTCTGGCTTTTTCAATGGCTATTAGCCGCGAGGAAATTTGTCGAGAAATTTTAAAGCGTTCTTTACCTGCGTATTCATATTTGCCTCCTTCTATTTGCAGTCGAAAAGGAGTTCATCTTATTCAAGAAAATTCACAACTTGCGAAACAACTTCTCGAAGATGGATTGCAAGAGTTAGGAATGTCAATGAAAGACCTGGGAGAATTGAGCCTAGTTTGTTCGTCGAGAGGAGCTAAAATGGCACAAGCTCTTCAAAGAATATGGGCAGAAAAGCTTGGAGTTTCAGTTGGTATAGAGACAATGGAACTTAAATCTATTTTATCTCGTTTAACTGAAGGAGACTTTCACATTTCTATTAATTGCATTGCTGCTAGCTATAGAGACCCATACGCATTTTTTGGTATTTTTGCACAATCTGATTTTGAAAACAGCTGGTCATCTTGGAGGTCAGAAACTATACGCAATCTTTTTCATTTAGGCTTTGAGCTTGATAGTGATGAAAGAGTTGCGCATATAGAATTAATGGAGGATTTTTTCTTATCGGAAATGCCTTTGATTCCCATTGCGTTTAGGCGTGAGGTATGTGTTATGCAGCCTGGACTTAAGGGAGTTCAGCTCAGTGATATGCTTTTAATTGATTTTTCTAGGTCTTATTGGGATTAATTTCGATGAATTTTCTTCTATTGTCGAATTCAATTTAAGCTAGGTTGATGAAGTCCACTCTATTTGCTACGATGCGATACTTAGAAATTTGCTTTGGATGTTAAGCAAAGAAGGACCTTTCGAATGAGGAGAAGGGGTGAAGTTGAGACCACGTACCATTATAGGGTTACTTACCGTAGCCGCACTTTGTTTTGGTTTTTTCTGGGTTAGAAGAGACTCTGATCTGAGGGATTCTATCGAAAAAAAGAATACACTGGTATTGAATTTCGGAAGTCCTCCGTTGGAATTGCATCCTCAATTTTTGCATGATGTTCACAGTGCTATTCTTGCTATTCATATTTACGAAGGATTATTTAGGGCAGGTCCAGACCGAACGATTCTGCCTGGACTTGCAGAGGATCTTTATGTTTCTGAAGATGGGTTACGTTATCGGATCCAATTAAGAAAGTCGTATTGGTCAAATGGCCTACCAGTAACTGCGCACGACTTTGTGAGGAGTTGGAGAAATGCAATCGATCCAATTGGAGGACGTTCTTGCTATGGGTCTATGCATTTCGATTTTATTTCTGGAGTGGAAGACTTTAGAAATGGAAAATCTAGTTGGTCAAATGTTGCTCTTGTTGCAGAAGACGATTCAACTCTTCTTTTTACATTGAAACATCCTGTTCCCTATTTCAAAGATTTGTTGACACTTCCTGTTTTTTATCCTGTCTATCCAGATTACAATATGGATGATGAGTTAATTACAAATGGACCGTTCTATTTGAAAGGTTCTAAGTGGGGTCAATCACTTGTGATTCAGAAAAATCCGTTTTACTGGGATTCTAGTTCAATTCATCTTTCACAAATTAAGTTTATGTTTGTAGAGTCAGCGGAAACTCAAACTCTCTTATTCGAGCGTGGTGAGCTAGACTCAATAGGTGGTGGTCTTGTTGGAATACCACAAGAGGAAGTTGATCGACTTTTGCCCTCTGGTTCTGTTTCAGACCAATATGACGTAGCATCTGTCACCTACTTGACTCTTAACACTAGTATTCGCCCTTTTTCTTCGTCGAAAATTAGATTGGCATTTTCGATGGCTCTTGATCGGGAGGAAATGGCTAGAGGAATTTTCAAGAGATCCTTTTCAGCTTATTCCTACTTGCCGCCTTCTCTATCGACGCGTAAACATGTTCGACTTATTAATGAATCTCAGCAGCTTGCCAGACAATTTCTTGAGGAGGGTTTGCAAGAGTTAGGTATGCCTAGAGAAGAGTTAGGAGAAATTCGCTTACTCTGTTCAGAAAATGCAATTAAGCTAGCGCAAGCTCTTCAAAGGCAGTGGGCAGAAAAACTTGGTGTCCTTATAAGCATCGAATCATCTGAATTTAGATCCATTCTTGCTCGTTTATCAGAGGGAGATTTTCATTTTTCAATCAACTCTAGTGTGGCTGACTATAGAGACCCATACACATTTTTTGAATCTTTTATGCAAGGTGAATTTGAAAGCAATTATACGGCTTGGAGCCCAGAAACGATGCGCGAGCTCTTCCAGGACGGGTTTGGATTTGAAGGGGATGAGAGAATTGCCCATCTCGAATCAATGGAAGATTTTTTCTTGGCAGAAATGCCTTTAATCCCCATTGCTTTCACACGTGATGTCTGTGCTATGCAGCATGGGCTTAAGGGAGTTCAGCTCAGCGACATGCTCTTGATTGATTTTTCTAGGGCTTACTGGGATTAATCGTGGTTAACTATGAAGAAACGTTTTTCAGAATCGGAATTTTGGTCATTACATAAGAAGGTCTACGAGGACTTGGGGCCCAAAGCGTGGACCC
>NZ_PPEU01000024.1:0-11717 GCF_003056015.1 Candidatus Similichlamydia epinepheli
TGGAATAGGAGACGTGAATTGGCATGCAGAGGACGCCAGTTGGCCTCTTTAATCATCTGGTAAAAAGAATAAATGCCGACACATTATCGTTGCGCAGCTCTTCTCGACGTCGTCGTGAAGAAGATTCCTCTTCTAGCGAAGATGAATCTTTCCTCATGGCAGCTTAAAGCGGCTTGAAGAGAAGATGTTTTCGGAAGCTAATCCCTTCTGAGAACCCGGAAGTCTCCTCTGGACCAAGGGAGAAATTCGCTTCCGTCGTTTACTTGGTATGAAGGGTTCCTTTCACAACGCGATTCAAGGAGCTTCTTCGAGATTTTAGAACGCGTTTTCGGTGAATAAGTGTTGGTCTATCTCACACTTCACTGCGACTTCAAGATAGACTAAGCATGTAGTCATTTCCCAGAACCTATTTTAGGACGAGAGTTCGATTCTCTCCACCTCCAAACTATTGTCATGTGATCAATCCGGTAACCATAATTTATGGCCATTCAGCGAGTAAAAGGTACATTTGATCTATTTCCAGATTCAATCGTCACTGATCAATGGCTTTCCTCTTCTCTATGGAAAGAATTGGAGGTCATGATCCATTCTTTGGCTGCACGTTGGGGATACGAAGAAATTCGCACTCCTATGCTTGAATCCACTGAACTTTTTGAAAAGACTTCAGGGACCTCTTCAGATGTGTGCATGAAACAAATGTATTCCTTTCTGGACAAGGGAGGACGTTCTATTGTTTTACGTCCAGAGGGGACACCTTCAATAATACGTGCACTTGGGGAAGAAGGCTGTTTTCACCATGGGCCAAAATTTCGTAAAAGACGTGATATTTACTACCTTGGTCAAATGTTTCGCCACGAAAGGCCACAGTCAGGACGTTATCGTCAATTTACACAGTTCGGAGTGGAAACTATAGGTCCTGATCAGTTTCAGATTGACTGCGAAGTAATTCTCTTGGGTGCTGCCTTTTTGAAAGAATTGAAAATCCCCTATTTAATTTTGCTTAATTCATTGGGAACTAGATCGGAAATCTTTGAATATCGCAAAGCACTTTTGGACTATTTGAATCCTCTCGCGAATCAGCTATCTGAAGACAGTCAGAGAAGACTTTCCACAAATGTTCTACGTATTCTTGACTCCAAAGACGAAATGGATCGCAAGATCATTGATGCAGCACCTCTTATTACGGATGTTCTTCAAGAAGAAAGCCTAAAGCGTTTTGAAAAAATTCAAGGAATTTTAAAAGAACTTGAAGTTCCATTCACAATAGAACCTAAACTTGTTCGAGGCCTTGATTACTACAACAATATAATTTTTGAGTACATATGGACAGATCAAGAATCACCATCTGCTCTTGGTGGTGGAGGACGCTATAACCAACTTATTCAATCAATGGGGTATACCGATCTTCCTGGAGTTGGCTTTGCTTTTGGATTTGAAAGAGTTATTCAAGCAGCCATTGCAAATGGATTTAGAGTTGCTGATGCTGCTTTTGATTTATTGTTCATTTCCCTTTTGGAATCATCCAGTCCTGAATGTTTTCGTTTATCTAACACACTGCGTGAGAATAGAATTCGTGTCAAAACTAGATTTGGTGAAAAAAATTTAGGTAATGCGCTCAAGGAATGCGATCAAATAGGAGTTAAGTGGATTTTGATTTATGGCGAGCAAGAGAAAAAGAGGAATATGATTCAGTTAAAGAATGCAAAAGAGAGAACTACCCAAATAATTTGTCTTGATGACACGGAAAAACTTCTATCAATTTTGCGACAATAGTGAAAGTAGTTCTTTATCGGCCAGAAATACCTCAAAATACAGGTAACATAGCACGCACATGCTCATTGACGGGATCATCACTTATTTTGATCCCTCCGATTGGTTTCTTCCTAAATTCCCAAACTGTTCGACGTTCTTCCGTTCGATACGTGAGAACAGAAGACATCGAAGTTTGGGAAAAAGGAGAAAATGAATGGCTAAAGCAATTTGGATCTTCGTGTTGGATGTTTTCCACACGAGGTGAATTGCGATACGATCAAGTAATATATGAACAATTTCCCGTTTTGCTTTTTGGAAGCGAGAGCTCTGGCTTACCTGACCTCTGGCTAGAAAAATTCCCCCAAAGAACAGTCAAGATCCCCATTCTGACAAAAGGGGGATCCTTAAACCTATCAAATTCTGTTTCCATAGCTATTTACGAGGTTTTAAGACAGAGAGATTTTTTACCAATTAATTAATTTTGCAACTGTTGAATTGTTTGAATTAAATCTTCTTTCCTCTGCACTCCAGAAACTGAACGAACTTGATCTCCTTGAGAAAAGAAAATAATAGTAGGTACGGATGTGATTTTGCATTTTTCTGACGCTTTCGGAGAACTATCCGTATCTACCTTGAGAAACAAGAGAGAATCACTGCCTAATTCATTGGCAACTTCCCCAAAAGTTGGAGCAAAAGCTTTACAAGGACCGCACCAAGTTGCAAAAAAATACGCGACAACGAAATCAGCTTTCTTTAGTGAAAGCTCAAAGTTATCATCAGTTACCTCTTTATATCCGGACACATTACACCTCACGAAATTACATTGCGGGTAAAGTGACTCGAACACTTACCAGTTAAAACTGACTAAAACCTGAATCTAGCGCGTCTGCCAATTCCGCCATACCCGCACAAAATTTACACTAATAATGAAGAGCACTACCCTTCTTGTTGGATTCTCATAAAAGGTAACTTACTTGCAAGGAATGCCAAAGAGATGGGTCCCACGCCCCCTCTTCAACTCCATCAGAAAAAGAATAAAAACCCCCTGAAATTCCCCAAGAATAAGAAAAAGAAAACCCAAAAACTGAACTCAAATGGGGATCATAACAAGGGAAGCTCTCTGAATTCAACCAACCTCTAACCGAATGCAACCCAGAGTCGTTCTCAGGAAAAGGATATCGTATAGCACCAAATGAAGACATCTCCAAAGAAGGACCCACCGGGTAAACCTGCCTTGCAGAGAGAGCGCGAAGTTTATAGTCCCTGGGTTCAAAGGAAAATATAAAACAAGGGAATGACAAATCGTGTGAGCCTTTATCATCCTGGAAATCGAAAAATAGGGAAAGTCCACCAAAAGAAGTGAAAGGAGTTTTGCTAGTTAACTCAAAAGCAATCCCTTCCTCATGCCAACCAAGACGAAATTCTTCATCCCCCTCACCAAGAAACATATGCATCTTAGGCAAAGCATAATGAGAAGAAAGGAACGTAGTATCTTGTAAACTTTCTGAGAGGTTTCTGCAGCGAAACACTTTTGTGAAAAGAGAAAACAAACAATGCAAGCAAGAAATATCTTTAGACATCACACAATCTATCAAGCTGTCTCTTCATTTAGATCTTCCTCAATAAGAGGCCCTCTTTCTGCTAACTCCTGATGTAACCAATCACTCAGCAGGGAAGAAGAAACACGAGAAATCAATATGGAACGAAGTTCAAGTGCAGCATTTTGCATAGACTCTGCTTCTGACAAGCCTCCTGGTAATACTTCAATTAACTCATCAAAAAGTAACCAACCTGCAATTGAAGCAACTGGCTCACTCCACTTACTGCCCTCCTCAAAAAACGTAGGAAGTTCATAGTAGACTTTTTCCTGAGATTTCAAAATGTCCTTTTCTAAGGTGATCAAAAGCCACTGCTTGTCAAAAGGAGATACCGAAACTTCATTTTTATTATCGAATACTAGATGCCGATCACCAATCTGTAGTAGAGCTCTTACTTCTCTTAGATAATTGAAATGACGACGATGCTTTTCGTAAACATCCTCGGAAGGAACGTCCTTAAAAACATTCTTCCAATAACTAAGCTCTGCCTTTTCAATAGATTTGATACGATGTTTTTTCATGTATGCAGTTAACTCGTGATCTTTGATCTCCTCTAGGCCTCCCCCCATGCGAGCTTGCGTAAATGTCAAAATATAGTCCGAACCACGCTCTTCCGGATCAAAACGAATAAAATTTACTCCATCAGGAGTGAAAAACTGCAACCTTTCACGAGCCTCTTCATCCCCCTGGAGAGCTCTATCAATTAGAGCAAAAAACTCCTTTCTGGATTCAATCTCTAAAAAGCTGAAAGGTGATTCAGGATGAAACAGACCTAGCTGTAAATCTCTAGATTGATCATCATCGCAATCTTTTAAAAATTGCCTCACCATATCGGGATCTTCTCTGACCATTTCTGCTAAACACAATAGGTCTAATTGAATTTTATCTCTCTCATCAAGAGCAAACAATCTGTCCAAACGACTTCCGTACACCTTGTGTAATTTTGGTTCTTTCTCAAGAACAAAATCCCAATGATCATCTGAAACTTGCCAAGTCCAAAGTTCTTTTAAGGGCGAAACCTGTGTCAGTGCGTCTTGACGAAGAATCCTGTGCTTCCCCTTGCAGCGAAATCCAATCAATTCAGGATACGACTTCTTCACATCTTCGACGGATAGAAACTGTTTTGGAAGAGAATCGTGGTGAAACCAATCAGGGTCGATTTTACTGCAATAAAGATTAAATAAGAATTGCTGATCCGTTGCTCTTAGAAAGATTCCTGGCTCAATTGCGTAACGAACAACCCTATTCCCTTCTGTTGCAAATTTTCCAATTTGTTGAAAAATTGTATTATCTAAAACAAGAGAACTCGTGTATTGAGTGGTTAATTTTCTAAAAAGTAAAACCTCCCTCCAAAGTTCGATCAACTTTGCATGAGATAGACCTGAAAAAGTGGAAAAAGATTGAAAAATTCCCTTTGCTTCTACTTTTCTTTCTTCATCAGTGAATCGATCGGCCATTTGGCTTGCCCTGGCCCAAAGATCAGCCTTTGACTCTTCGAGTGAAACTTCAAGACCTTGATTTCTCGCAGCTTCTGCGCCTCTCAGCAGACATCTTGCTACCAGATCAACAAACTTCTTCCCAAACCATTCCTCAGTTGTGATGTATCCGAAAAAATGCAAGTTGTGTTCATTTAAATGTGTCATCAGCGCTTCTGCATCAGTTTCATACTTGATTTGCGATCGCAAAAGAGAACGAAAATCCTCATCTGTGAACATCGACTGCGCAATATAAAGATTTGACTTGCATCTAAAAAACTCTTCACTAGGTGTAGACAAATCTTCTATCGAAGAGGATACAACCCTGAATCTATCCAAACTATCACTTAAGTTAGGAGATGAGGACTTCCAGATTCCCTCCAAAGAAATATCGTTAAAAACAGGATTTTTGTACGGACGCCATCTTTTCTCTTTTTCAAGATTACCAGTCATTTCTTCGTAAATTGTCTTTTTATCCATCTTAAAAAGAGAATCAGCTATGCCAGGGATAAAAAAATCTTTGGAAATCACACGATCATTCAAGGCGCATCCCAAAGTCCCTTCAAGAGAGATCATTCTTTTAAACGCCAGAAAAAATTCAGGGGCATACTTCCTAGACCCAATCTTAACTTGAGACTCTCCAGTTAATGGGGAAAAGCCACCCAAAGAAGTTCCAGAAAGGGCAAACCCCAAAGTCAACACGACAAGAACGAATCCCAGGACAGTTTTTTCCAGGCTTCTACCGAATGAAAACATCTGCATAACACAACCTAAAAAACAAACGAGCCGATCGTAACAAAGGGAATAGCTTTACCTCAATGAGTAGCGATTTAAAATGGAGAAGGCAAATGAACAAAAGGATTCCTATCAGAGGTAAGGAAGTCATCGACGAAATAACCGAGCCTTTTAGGACGATTTGCATGAGGGTCTCTCTCATTTAAAATATACCTACTTTTCTCCCTGCCGAAGACAACTAAATACCAAATAACAGACTGATCTTGAATGATATTGGGAAACCGAACACGACAAGAGTTAGAGATACAAGTAGCCCCAGCAATTTGATGAGACAGCAAACAAGAGAAAGGGGTTAAGGTATTTCCTTTTAGCTCACCAGCGCAATTCGACTCCAAACAGAGAGCAATACCTCCCAAAACTCCTGAAAAAGAACTATAGCTTGATAGAGTAAACGAACCTTCCTGTAAAGATTGAAAAAAAGGATTGTAAGACATTGCTTGAGGAGCAGGGCAAAATACAATGAGCTGATCGTAAAGTAGTCGAATGCCGCCCTCACTCCACCACAAATTTGATGCAAGTCTGGAAATGGGACCTTTTTGAATTATTTTCTGCAAGATAACTGAATCTCTCCACATATCTCTTCCGCCAAACAGACACTGCAAAGATGAAATGTCGTTAGTCGCATTTGGTAGACGAAGCTGGACCATATTCCTAAGAGACGACGAAAGATTGCTACAATCTATTTCTTTGATTGGAATCTCTACATCCAGATAGCCGTTTCTAAAAAAGAATCCGAGCTGTTCCGGGGTTAAAACGAAACGCATTGTTTTGTTCACCTTGCCATAACGAAAAGGGCATAATGCCAGAATAGACTATGAGGAAACAAGCTAAGTGAATATAAAAACTAAAAGGTAAAAAATGTCAGATACAACTGCCTTCTGGGAAGAGCATGCGAAACAAATTGAGCAACAGATCGGATACTCATTTAGAAATTCAAATCTATTGAAGAGCGCATTCACCCATTGTTCTTATGCGAATGAGGCAGAAACAGATTGTCCCACTAATGAACGACTAGAATTTCTCGGAGATGCAGTCCTAAACCTAGTAGCAGCCAATTACCTTTTTATTCATTATCCAGATCTTGCGGAGGGAAATTTAACTAAAATACGTTCGAACATAGTCAACGACAAATCCTGTCATCACTATTCAAAACAACTCAACCTTGCCGACCATCTCCTTTTGGGCAAAGGGGAACGAGCCTCAAATAAACGATCTCGTATTAGGATCGAAGCAGACTTATTTGAGTCGCTCACGGGAGCAATTTATTTAGATGGAGGCCTTGAGAAAGCTCGTGAATTTCTTCTCAAATTTATTTGCCCAGCTGCTGAATATGCCATTCGAAATCCGTGTGAAAATTGGAAGGCTCAACTTCAAGAACTATGTCAAAAAACAAAAAAAGGTAGACCGCTTTACGAAACATTAGCATCTTCCGGTCCTGATCATGACAGACATTATACATGCGGTGCCATGTTAGATGGACGTCTAATTGGTCAAGGAAATGGACATTCAAAAAAAGAAGCTCAACAGATGGCCGCACAAGAAGCATTTTCCATGCTGACAGGAGATATACAAAAGAGTGAGCAAACAGAAGACAAATTGGATATGTGAACGGTGCAAATATAGTGCTATTCGCTGGAACGGGGCCTGTCCTTCCTGTAAGGCATGGAATACATTAAAAGAGACTTCATTAAAGACACCTATAACACAAAAATTACCAATCCAACTTGTTAGATTGTCGGATGCTCAGGCAGAAGAGCCAAAACGACTTTCAACAGAAATTCAGGAAGTAGACCGTGTACTAGGTGGAGGTCTTGTTCCTGGAAGCCTGATCTTACTAGGTGGGGATCCAGGAATTGGTAAGTCAACACTTCTACTTCAAATTTGTTCTGGGGTAGCAAAAAAAACTGGTAGACCTGTCTTGTACGTTTCAGGTGAAGAGTCGATCCAACAACTTTCAATTCGAGCAAATCGGATAGGAGTAAAATCAAAAGACGTTTTCTGCTTGAGTCATTGTCATATCTCCTCAATTTTGGAAACAGTTCAAACAATTCATCCATGTTTTTTGATAATTGACTCTATTCAAACAACATATGAAGAAAAACTCCCCTCTACTCCGGGGTCACCTCAGCAACTAAGAGAGGTTTGCGCCCAATTGCTAACTTTAGCTAAGGGCTCCTCTATAATCGTCTTCCTGATCGGACATGTAACAAAAGAAGGTGGACTGGCAGGCCCACGTCTTATCGAACACATGGTTGATGCTGTACTCTCTTTTGAAGGTGATAAAGATCTTCGGTTCCGTTTTCTAAGAACTACAAAAAATCGTTTTGGATCTACAGACGAAGTAGGAGTTTTCATGATGGAAAAATCTGGTCTAGTAGAAATGAACCAGCCTTCTCTTCTTTTTATAGGAGACCAAAAAGGAATTCCAGGAAGTTCTGTCACATGTTTTCTTGATGGAGCAAGACCATTTCTTGTAGAAGTTCAAGCCTTGCTTTGTAAAAGTTATTATGCCAATCCAATTAGAAGATCTTCCGGATTAGACCCAAATAGAATCGCAGTTCTTCTGGCAGTTGCAGAAAGGAGACTAAACCTTCGTATACATGAATTTGATGTTTTCTTTTCTGTCACAGGAGGCATAAAACTGAATGATCCATCATGTGATCTAAGCTTATTAATGAGTCTATTTTCTTCTTTGGAGAATAAATCTCTCCCAGAAAAAACATTGATACTTGGAGAAGTAGGACTCGGAGGGGAGATTAGAGCAGTTCCTCACCTTACACAAAGAGTAAAAGAAGGCATTTTGATGGGGTTCAGGAGATTTCTAATCCCTGAACAAAACCTGCAACCTATTAAACAAAAAGACGGAATTGCAATAGAAATCCTCATCATGAAAGATATTGGCTCTGCCTGGAAATGGGCAAAACTCAACTCATCCTATTCAACCTAGGAGAACAAACATGAAACTTTCATTCACTCTTCCAAAGCTAGGTTATGAGTATGATGAATTGGAGCCTTGGATTTCGTCTGAAATTATGGAACTGCATCATCAAAAGCATCATGCAGGTTATCTGGACAATTTCCTGAAAAACATCAAATTTTTAAAGGAGACTCCTGATAACCTTACGCTTTGGATGGAGAGCAGTTCTGCTCTTTCTTTTCATGGGGGAGGGCACTTCAATCATTCTCTGTTTTGGGAATCCCTTCTCCCAGTGCACAAGGGTGGAGGCGAATTAAAAATAGGACCGTTACAAGAGGCCATTTCTGATTCTTTCGGGTCCTTAGATAGACTGGTTGGTCTAATGGGTGATGAAGCGATTTCTCTACAAGGATCTGGATGGGTGTGGTTAGGGTTGAATCAAGAAAAAAAACTATTCATCACTACAACCATCAATCAAATCCCACTCTACAATAGAGCAACTCCTCTACTTGGAATTGACCTTTGGGAGCATGCCTACTACTTGCAATATAAGAATGCAAAAATGAAATACTTCGAAGCAATTTGGAACGTTATTAACTGGAAAGAAATAGAAAAGCGATTTCTTGAGGGACGTGAGTCCGAATGAAAATTGGTTATGTAAATGAAGGGCTGTGTTCGCCTCTCATAAAAGAAAACATTTGGAATTTGAAATCGAAATACAATTGCATAATACGACCTGGGGAAATTTCTCTAATTCCTACTGGATTTTTTTTTGATTTAACAAATGAGTTCAGCATTTCTATTTTGTCTCATCCAAAAATGGTTATGGAAGAAGGGCTTATAGTTATAAATGCACCTGGAACTGTTGATTCAGATTTTCGTGGAGAAGTGTGCGGAATTGTTAATAACGTTTCAAATGCTACGTTAAGCCTTTCCGCAGGTGATGTATTTGCTTTAGGAATATTAGAAAGGGTAATTCAGATGAAATTAGAAACCGAAACAAGACACCTTTCAATACAAGCGGAGCAAGGAGCAAAGATACCTTCATACCAAACAAGTGGTTCTGCAGGATTTGACCTGGCGGCCTTTTTAGAACAGGAATTGATTATCCACCCCAAAGAAAGCAAACTAGTAGAAACAGGTTTGCAGATAAAGGTCCCGAAAGGTATCCATTTGCAAATGCGATCTCGAAGTGGGTTATCTCTCAAATCTGGCATTGTTGTACTAGGAGCTCCAATAGTAATCACAGAAGGTGAACATGTGATTGTTGTTCCACTTTATAACTCGAGCGACAAGCCGTTCCTGATAAGGAACGAAATGAGAATTGCGCAAATTGTATGTATTGAAACAATACCATTCGAATGTGTTGCAAACGAAACTCTGACCGTTACTGGTCGAGGGGCTCAAGGCTTCGGTAGCACAGGTGTCTAAACTCCTAGAATTTTTCCTTTTTCTAAATGTGACTGAGATTCAACTTCTGATGATGGGAAAACGCTTATCTCTTCCACCTTTATCTTGTCTTCTATTTTGTCTTCTGCAGTAGATGTTTCCTTTTCTATCTCACGTAAACATACCTTATTTTCGTCCGAAACAAATGCCTCAATGTCACGAATGACCCCCTTAGACTCAGTCAACCGAGACAGAATCCACTCAGAGAGAGGATCTTGAACATGTACTTGAATTGTTCTTCTCAAAGGTCTAGCACCTAATTCAGGTTCAAACCCTCTTTTTGCCAAGAACTCACGAACCATAGGTGTAAATGTTAACCTAACGCCGCGTGAAAGCACTCTTTGACAGAGTTTTCCCATTTCAAGATCAACAATCTTTAAGAGTGTTTCATGAGAAAACAGACGGAATATCAGAGTTTCATCGATGCGGTTAAGAAATTCAACTTTAAAGATTTTTTGAAGAGATTTTTGAATTTGCAATTTCATCACATCATAATCTAGGTGATGATCACTTGTTGAAAATCCGACTGATGCAGATTTCTTAATCAAATCAGCTCCTACATTCGAGGTCATAATGATGATTGTATTGCGGAAATCTACTTGTCTTCCAAACGAGTCTGTTAACCTACCTTCTTCCAAGATTTGAAGAAGAAGATCCATCACATCTCCGTGAGCTTTCTCAATTTCATCGAACAGTACCACCGAATACGGCCTTTGTCGAACACGTTCTGTTAGCTGTCCACCTTCTTCGTGTCCAACATATCCAGGAGGCGAACCAGTCATTCGACTTACAGCAAACTTTTCCATGTACTCTGACATGTCAACTTGTATGAGAGAGTCATCTCCGCCAAAAAAGTTCGACGCCACTTTTTTCGCTAGAAGGGTCTTCCCAAGTCCTGTCGGGCCTAAAAATAAAAATGAACCAATAGGTCTTTTGGGGTCTTTGATATCAGCATAACTTCTCTTTACTGCACGACAAACTGCATCAACTACTTCGTCTTGACCAATAAGCTCATTTGTAATGGATTCCCTCATTCTGGAAACAGTCATCCATGCTTCTTCACGAAGCCTATAAAGAGGAACACCAGTTGATTTAGAAACAGCACAAGCAATAGAGTCAGCATCTACACAAACCTTCGACTCTTCATCAGGGACCCAACCTTCCTGAGCTTTGCTCATTTGCTCCTTAAGCTGCTTTTCAGCATCCCTTAACGAAGCGGCCTTCTCGTACTCTTGATTCTGTATAGCCAACTCTTTTTGTCTTTGCATGACTTTAAATTCTTTCTCATATTCGTATCCAGACAGAGGAGAATGTTCATTTGATGCAACGATGCGCTTCATTGCCCCAGCTTCATCTAGTAGGTCAATCGCTTTATCTGGGAGATATTTGCCTGGAACGTAGCGCTCTGAAAGATCTACAGCAGCTCGAACAGCCTCCATAGTGTATTCACACCTATGATATTGCTCGTATTTGCTCTTCAATCCAAAAATAATCTCAACAGTCTCCTCCAAACCAGGAGGTAGAATCATCATCTTTTGAAATCGCCTCTCAAGAGCTGCGTCCTTTTCAATGTGCTTTCGATATTCATCAGTTGTCGTTGCGCCAATACACTGAATCTCCCCACGAGAAAGAGCAGGCTTCAAATGAAACAATTAACTTAGCAGACGTTTGAAGTATCCTCATGCGATAAGATTCAGATTGCTGTTCGAAAACAGTCCAACATGGGAGAGA
>NZ_PPEU01000025.1:0-10709 GCF_003056015.1 Candidatus Similichlamydia epinepheli
TTCAAGCTCTCTACGAATCGAATAGACTGCCTCTTCGCGAACGTCAGAAGAACTGACATAGTGAGATGCTGGATAAATAGTAACTTCAGAAAGAGATTCATTTATCTCGCCTGTAATAGCATCAATCGAAGCAAGGGAATCAATCTCATTACCAAAAAAACGAATGCGAATAGCGTAATCTTGTTCATATGCTGGGACAAGGTCAATAGTGTCCCCCTTAACACGAAAACAACCACGACCTAATTCTTCTTTACGCTCATATTGCATTTGGACTAACCAGCCAAGCACCTCCTCTCTCTCAGCTTCCTGCCCCATAAACAAACGGCAACGCATATCAACAAAATGTTTAGGAAGACCCAATCCATAAATGCAAGAAACAGAGGCCACAACAATGACATCTTTCCTTTCCAAGAGAGATTTTGTTGCACGTAAACGAAGTTGATCTACCTGGTCATTGATCGACAAACTTTTCTCTATATAGGTGTCGCTACGAGCAATATATGACTCTGGCTGATAATAATCGTAATAGGAAACGAAATACTCAACCGCATTTTCTGGAAAAAAACTACAGAACTCATCATAGAGCTGAGCGGCAAGTGTCTTATTGTGTGCAAGAATCAAAGTTGGTTTTTGAACTTTCTGAATCACGTTTGCAATTGTAAATGTCTTTCCTGACCCTGTAACCCCAAGAAGGACCTGAGATTTTATTCCACCCTCAACTCCCTGTACAAGCTCAGAGATAGCTTTTGGTTGATCGCCTGAAGGCGAAAAATCCGATACTAGCGCAAACGGTTTCATAATTTTATCCCGTCCGTTATTTGAAATGCGAACACCCCATGCGAGCAAACATATCTCGCACAAGTTCCTCAGAACGAACGCGCATCTTATTTGTCCCTTCTTTCAAGATAGAGTCAAGAAGAGATGTGTCTTTTCTATAGGTATGAAACCGCTCTCGAATAGGGGCGATTAAATTACTTAAAGCATGCGCCAAACTCTTCTTCACTTCCACATCTCCAATCTTTCCCTTACTATATCGGACCTTAAAGTCCTCAACCTCATCAAGATTAGAGTTGAACAGATCGTGATAAACAAAAAGAGGGTTCCCCTCTACACGTCCAGGAATATCGGAACGGACTCGATTTGGATCCGTATACATGTTAAAAACTTTTTTACGAATGGTCTCATCATCATCTGAGATAAAAATAGCATTTCCCCCAGACTTGCTCATCTTTCCCTTGCCATCGGTTCCAGGTAAAGATGGTGTTTGACTTAAGCATTCTTGTGGGAGCGGAAAAAGTGTTCCATAGAGATTATTAAAACGACGCGCAATATCACGAGCAATTTCTACATGCGCCACATTGTCTTTCCCTACTGGAACAAGCGTTGCCTGACTCATGAGTATATCTGCAGATTGTAGAACTGGATAACTCAACAGTCCGAATGAGATCTTTTCATCTTCCATTTTTGCGTTTTGTGCCATCTCTTTGATAGAAGGTAGGCCCATAACTCGATTTGCAGATGTGATTAATTGAAATAAAAAATTCATCTTAAAGATAGCTGGGCAACCAGACTGCAAATAAATCACAGATTTTTCTGGATCGATACCAAAAGCTAAATAAGATGCAACCAAATCATGGATCCTTCCAGGCAACAAAGACAATTCCTCTTTTGTGAAAGCAGTTGTCATTGCATGTAGGTCTGCCACAATGAAAAAACAATCAGCCTCCGATTGTAAAAGAAGTCTCTTTTGAATGGACCCGACATAATGGCCCAAATGAAGAATACCAGTCGGGCGATCTCCAGTTAAGACCGTAGGACGAGCTTGTAGAAACATATTAGAAACAATCAATTTGAGATGTGCGCAGTATGGAATCGCCTCAACAAAAAAGTAAACGGTTCACTCGTCTTTTTTATGAAAAATGTACGGTTTCAGAGCAGAAAGAACTCGGGTCATAGGAAGTGGATCTGATCCAAGTATATCTCTTAGTAAGGGATCCTTTTCAATTAAAATCACTCTTTTATTGGAAGGGTCCTGTAGATCCTTTTCTCTTACATACTTCCAAAAAATCTTAAGAAGCTCCTGCGAAGACGAAATTGGTTCCTGGCTCAAAATAGATGCGAGACGGGAATCTAAGTTAAAAAACGTCGTTGCCTTATCGCTTGATTTTTTTCTTTGACTCTTATCGATACCGATACGTTTCTTCGTGGTGTAGCTGATGTTTTTCTTTTTAATAGTTTTCTTTTTCTCAGCAACGGCAGTTTGAGGTCTATCAGCGAATTTCGAATGAATTTTATCCAAATCCTTCCCAATAACATCACATTTAGGATAGAGAGTGCATCCATAAAAAGAGGAAGCAAAACGAGATCTCTTTTTGATCAATTGTCCTGAGCAACCTGTCGCAGGGCAAGATATAGGATCAGTGTTGTTATCTATAGATTCTTCCTTATCCAAAATGCGAACAGACCCTTTACATTTGGGAAACTCACTACAACCTAAAAAAACACCAAAACGTCCTTCTCGTAGAGACATTGAGTGTTTGCATAGAGGGCAAGGTTGATCCCAATCAAAATCCGGATGAAATTGAGAGCGATCAAAGTCTACTGTTCCGAACGTAGATGTATAGTTGCATTCTGGATAGAGTGAGCAACCAATGAAAAAACGATTCTTAGCCCAGATTTTTTGAAGTTCTCCTTTCTTGCACTCGGGACAAGGTCGATTCAAGCTACTTTTCGGAATAATAAAATCTTTTTCTGCTTGTTGAAGTACAGGATGAAAGCTGGACCAAAATTCTCTCAGGAGCTCTTTCCAATCTTTATTTCTTTCTGAAACCTCTTCCAATGCATCTTCCATGCGAACCGTGAAATCAGCATCCATAATCATAGGGAAATTGACTTCCAAAACATCCACAACCACGCTTCCAAGATCGGTCGGCCTCAACCTCCCCTTTTCCTTATTGGTATAAGCCTTACTCTGAATCTTATTCATTATTGCGGCATAAGTAGACGGACGCCCTAGACCAGATTTTTCTAATTCTTTAATAAGTGAAGCTTCAGTGAAACGAGGTTTTGGTTTCGTTGAAAATGCTTCATGACGAAAGTCACCATTCACTGTTTGCCCAACTCTCAAATTCGGCATAACAACTTCTTTTTCCAGCTCTTCATCGTCTTTCTTCTCTTCATAAAGGACTAAAAATCCAAGAAATGTACAGTGAGACCCTACAGTTCGAAAAGACGAACAATCGGAAGCTATCTCTACTTGCAGCATCTCATAAAGAGCCGATGACATTTGAGAAGCGACAAACCTCTTCCAAATCAATTCATATAACTTGAATTGGTCTGAAGATAGGTAGTGTTTAATTTGATTGGGAGTCCAATTAATTCGTGTTGGACGAATACATTCGTGAGAATCTTGAGCGCTCTTTTTTGCAAAATAATTTCTAGGCTCTGATGGAACATATTCTTTTCCAAAATGTTCTACTACATATTCACGCGCAGACGCAATTGATTCAGGTGCAGATCTAATCGAATCCGTACGCATGTAAGTAATCAAGCCTTCAAATCCGTGTTCTCCAATTTCCACCCCTTCATAAAGAGATTGAGCAACAGACATAGTTTTAGAAGATGAAAACGAAAAATAACGACTTGATTCTTGTTGTAAAGACGAAGTGATAAATGGGGGAACAGGATGACGAAGGCGATCCTTAGTCTCTACTAATGAAATTGAAAAAGATTCTCTTTTCAGTCTATCGATAATCATCTTTGCTTCGTTTTCTGACCGAAGAAGACGACTATCCTTCACTTTTTCGGAAGGTGATCGAGTGATTCTCTGCCCGTCGAATATGAATAAATCCGCTTGAAAACTTATACCATCTTCAACAGAGAAAAGCCCTCTCACTTGAAAATACCCTTCAGGGATGAAGGCTTCGATCTCTTTTTCTCTATCAACTACAAACTTTAATGCAACAGATTGAACCCGACCAGCTGAAAGTGCACCGGAATACTGAGATTTTCTACCTCTTTGTAGCCTTCGAAATAGAAATGGAGAAATCATGTATCCGACTAAACGGTCGAGGATTCTCCTTGCTTGTTGTGCATGTACCAAGTGAAGATCTATTTCTCGTGGAGATTGCATAGCTTTTTTCACTTCTTCTTCAGTAATAGATCTAAAAGTGATACGAACTGTTTGAATATTATCTGGTAAAATTTCTTTCAAATGCCAAGCGATTGCCTCACCTTCTCGATCCGGATCGGGACAAAGGTATACGATAGTGGCAGACTTAGCCTCTTTCTGAAGGGCTCGCACAGCTGCCTCTTTTTCTTCCAAAATTGTAAAATTAGGGGCGAAATCAGCATCTATATCAAGTCCAAGTGACTTTGCAGGAAGATCACGAATATGCCCCATAGAAGAGGCGAAACGATAACGATTACCTAATATCTTTTTTAAAGTTTTGATCTTAGTTGGTGATTCAACAATTATGAGGCCCGTGCCCATGCGCCAATCCTATTTGTTACTCTATAGGGCAGAAGGCACCTCAACAACGAACACAAGTTCCTTATGACCCTAAATTTCATCCCTCCGCCTGAATTTCCTCGAGACGCTCAGCAAGATAAGAACGAAACGATACAGATCCTTGAGACAGGGCACGAAAGCAATGACTGAACATGGAATGCACCCCGTTCAACGGTTTATCTATGTCTAGAAAATCCTTAACCTCTTCGCACAAGCACGCACTAGAGATTGCTTCGATAGCTTGCCTCTCTGCAACTGGATCATTCATTTCACGTGCGAAAGCAATTTGACGTAGGTATTGTATCGGAACCAAAATACCTTCCAAAGTTACTTCCACAAAACCACTTGAATCTTGCCTGCCTTCTTTTAGGAGATTTTCAACATGGTACATTCTCAAGAATTTCTCACCTTTGATAAAAGCTTGCTTCCATTCTTTCTGGAGAGCAAGAAGTGTCACTTCTTGAAAATCACGCAAAGAAGGGAGCCTATCCAGATTGGGAAGATCTACAAAATCATTCGATGCATTTTGGTCAGACAATATCTTCCTTTGAAGATATGAGCCCTTGATCAGATGTGACGAAAATGCCCAGTCGGGAATTTCATCCGCTTTACGAATAACGACATCTCTTTTACTAACCTCTCGATCCCACATGTCCACAACTCTACGAGCCTGAAAATGAGCATCCGTCTTTGCGCTAGTGCGACTTTGGTGTAAAAATCCAATACCAAGTGTAAGACAAAAAACTGAGAAAAACCCAAATACAGCAAAGACGATTCTTCTTTGACAATGACGGTCTTCAGATGGATCATCTTCGTTAACTGAAAGAATGGATTCGCCTTTTTTATCTCGCAAGCTCATGAGAATACCTCCAAGGAATGATCGAGAGCCTAACAAAAAAAATTCGACAAACCAAGTACACAAAATAGACATGTTCTTTGATACACTGTAGCACAACGTAGATTCGGATCGAAATCATGGAATTGAAACGTCTAGCGAAATATATGGCAGAAAGAGGGATTGCCTCCCGTAGAGCGAGTGAACAATTGATTCTCAATGGGAAGGTTATGGTAAACAACACCCTTGAAGTCTCTCCGGCAAGAAATGTTTGTGAGAGCGACATTGTTTTGGTGAATGGATCTCCACTTCCCAAAAGGGGGCCGCCTACATATTTGGCCTTTCACAAGCCTAGAGGTTACGAATGTTCAAGAAAGAGTCGCGTGAGATGTGTATTTTCTCTCTTACCTGTTCCTTACCGAAAGCTTTTGTATGTCGGTCGTCTTGATATTGACTCATCAGGTCTTCTTCTTTTTTCCAATGATGGCGACTTTTGCCATAGAATTGCGCATCCCTCCTTTGGTGTGAAGAAACACTACCTTCTAAAGACTCATAGAGATGTCACAGCAAGCGATCTAAAAAAATTGTCTGCAGGAACTGAGATAGACGGCAAGCATCGAACCCCCCTTTCTGTACGAAAGATTCGCAGAAACACCTTGCGCATAACAGTCGCAGAAGGAAGAAAGCACGAGGTTAGATTATTTGCTGCAGAAGCAGGCTTGATTGTCTACGAACTGATTCGCATACAAATAGGGAACTATCAGTTAGGTAATTTGCCTCCTGGAAGTTGGAGGCACACATCTATTGAAGAAATTGTTTCTTAACAAAAGAATTGAATAGTCAAGGGGCGTTCTAAAAATGGGATTTTATACTATTTCTTTTGTATTCATTGTTCTTGCTTCGTTCAGTTGTATCATTCACTTGTACAACCGCCTTGCACATTATAGAGCTAGGGCAGAGAACCAGTGGCATCAAATCAACGTTCAACTTCAAAGGCGATATGATCTAGTGCCGAACTTGGTAGAGACTGCCCGCACCACAATGAACTTTGAAAAATCGACTCTTGAAAGTGTTATTCAGGCTCGCAACAGTGCATTACAAGCTCTTCTTGCCGCTCAAGGGAAAATTGATGAAGATGGCATTCAAAAGCTTTCACAAGCAGACAGAATTCTTTCAGGAACTCTTCAAAATTTTTTCGCCATTGTGGAAAAATACCCCAATATTCGTTCAGTTGAGAACATGAAGTGTCTTCATGAAGAGCTTGTTTCAACGGAAAATCGCGTTGCTTTTGCTCGGCAAGCCTACAATGATGCTGTCATGTGTTACAACGAAGAGCAGATGCGAATTCCAACTAAATGGATCGCCAAACTTGGGGGTCACAGTCCGATGGACTTTTATCCTCTCTCATCGGATGAGATGAGGGAAGCGGTTCGAGTTCAGTTTTAGGCGGCAAGCAAGATGTCTTTCTGGAAACGTCAAGACCTACTCAAAAAAAAGACAACCAATTGCCTGTTGGCATTTTTATCTGTGGTTCTTATCGCTAGCGGCCTTGCTGAAGCTTTATGGCGTTGGTCTCATCAAATGGTTTTATTTGAAGATCAGTTTCCACACGTAGCAATCTTTTTCCTTTTAGGCACTACTTCTGTAGCAGCTTTAAGCTATTTAAATTATTTTTTTGGTGGTGGAAGTACAATTGCCGAATCATTGGGAGGTGAACTCATTCCTCGTGACACGAACCACCCGACTCATCGAATTGTATGGAATCTTATTGAAGAACTAGCAATCGCAGCTGATCTCCCTGTTCCAAAACTTTACATTCTTCCAGAACAAGAAATTAATGCATTTGCTGCAGGCACATCGCCTTCTAACTGGGTTATTGGAATCACGAAAGGAACTATTCAGAGACTCTCTAGGGATGAAATACAAGGTGTTCTTGCACATGAATTTGGGCATTTGAAAAATCGTGATCTGCTCATCCAACTGGGCGTTACTGCGATGATTATGGGGCTTTCATTTTTGGCTTATGTCGGTTTGCGCTTCTTAGATCTATTTGGTCGTGGAGCGCTACGTACACGTTATTCAAATCGCAATAAAAAAGAAGAAAATCAGACAGGAATTTTCATTTTCGGAGGAGTGCTATTTATAGCAGGCTTGTTTGGAGGATTTTTTGGATCCATTCTACGTGCTCTCATAAGTCGTACGCGTGAGTACTTGGCCGATTCGACAGCAGTTGAAATTATGCGATCTTCGGAGGGCTTAGTGAATGCGCTGAAGAAGATCGCTGATGAACATGAGAAAGGAAATCATTCCTCCCCTCTTCATCGATTTGTTTACTCGCATCTTTTCTTCAGCAACAACGATCCATTATCATTCCTGTTTGCTACTCATCCACCTATACAAGATAGAATACGAGCTTTGGAACAGGGTGAATTCACCATTCGCAGGAATACAAATCGCCCATTTAAAATTTGACATAAAAAAGAAAACGACACGACAATCAGACGCCCTTTTCGACGGGGCGTTAGCTCAATTGGTAGAGCGCAACAATGGCATTGTTGAGGCAACCGGTTCGAACCCGGTACGCTCCATCTTTTGTTTTTATTCTTCTACCTCGAGAAAAGGGCTTAAACGCCTTGAACGAGATGGATGTCTAAGTTTGCGTAGAGCCTTGGCTTCAATCTGGCGAATACGTTCACGAGTGACGTTGAATCTCATGCCAACTTCTTCGAGGGTCTTTGCTCTCCCGTCTTTCAAGCCAAACCTATCAGATAGAACCTCTCTCTCTCGCTCGGAAAGCGTGCTGAGAACCTCTTTCACTTCATCGCGTAGGATTGATTGACCAGTTACGTCAGGAGGCGATTCGGCTGTTGTATCCTCTAGAAAATCACCAAACTGACTCTCCCCGCCATCTCCCACTTCTGCTTGGAGAGAAATTGGATGCTGGGCAATTTTATAAATTTCACGAACGCGCTCAGGTGTTATTTGAAGCTCGTTTGAGATTTCTTCTGGCGTCGGCTCACGCCCCATTTCAGTCATCAATTTTTTAGCCGCACGCAAAAGACGATTGATCGTTTCGATCATATGCACAGGGATTCTAATAGTACGAGCTTGATCAGCAATTGCACGAGTCACAGCTTGACGAATCCACCAAGTGGCATAAGTCGAAAATTTGTATCCACGCCTATATTCAAACTTCTCAACAGCCTTCATTAATCCCATATTTCCTTCCTGGATCAAGTCCAAAAAGGAAAGGCCGCGATTCGTGTACTTTTTAGCAATGGAAATAACCAATCTCAAGTTTGATTCGACCATCTCACGCTTAGCTTCGTGGCTCTTATCAATCCATCTTTGAAGAATACGAACATCTTTCTTAAATTCTTCAAGAGACCGTCCAGCTGCAAGCTCACGTTTGGCGAGTTTTCTCTTAGCCGCCGTGTACTTCAAGGCAACGAAACGGTTTTTAGACGCTCTCTCTTGCAAAGAAGTAACGTCTTTCTCTAATTCGATGAATCGGTCGTACGCTCCCATAACGACCTCACCAAAATCTTGAATTACATCGTGTCGAAAACAGAAACGCCTAAGAAATGCCTGAGTCCGAATCCTACAACGTTGAAGCTCTTTCTCATTGTCTGGATTTTCTCTGACTTTAGAGCCACAAGGAGAAGCCAAGAGTCTTTCAAGCGTTTCATCCTCTTTCTGTAAAAACTCACATAACTTTGGGAGCATAGAGAAATAGTGTGCCTTATCTACCACCTCTTTCTCAGCCACTAGCTTGTCGAAACGATCCTTCCCAGCAATTAGATATTGGCCAATGGATACGGCTTCTTTAGCAGCATAACGAAACCGCATTATGATCTGTTCAATCTGGACTTGTGCCTTCTCAATGCGTTTGGAGATTTCCACCTCTTCTTCTCGCGAAAGAAGAGGAACAGACCCCATCTCTTTCAAATAAGTGCGTACGGGATCATCATGAGATCCCTCTCCCTTCTTGGAAAGTGTTTCTAGCTCACGAATTTCCTTCCTGCGCTCAATCTGCCGCTCTACTTCGACTTGATTGAGTATCTGGACATCATTTCCGTGAAGATAGATGAGCACCTGGTCGAGGGCCTCAGGAGAGTCAAACCCAGCGGGTAAAACCTCATTAATTTCCTCGTACGTGATGTGTCCTTGTTCCTTTGCAAGAGAGACAAGCTCGTCAATTTTAGCTTGTTGATGAGGGTCGAAGGAAGCATTAGTCATAGATAACCGAAATCACCGTTGAACAAGGAAGCCATGCAAGTCCTAAGGCTAACAGACGACCTGTCCGATTGTATTGAAGACTTCTTGCCCAGTCAAGAAAGAGGCTCAAAGCTTGGCCAGAAAATGACGAACTGCAAGAATAGTCTAGTTGCGTTGGTAGCTTAATCGGATAGAGCACCCGGCTACGAACCGGGAGGTTGGAGGTTCGAATCCTCTCTAGCGCGCATTTCTTTCTTCTTTGCCAAATCTAGCTCTCTTCCCCAGTTGATCCTCTAATTCCATCAACCTATTGTATTTGCAAGTGCGTTCGCTTCTGCAGGTTGCCCCTGTTTTGATCTGATCTGCATAAACATGAACTGCAAAATCTGCAAGAAACGAATCTTCTGTATCACCTGATCGGTGAGATGGAATGTAATTGTAACCAGATTGTCTAGCAAAGTCGATCACGTCGAGAGTCTCTGTAACAGTCCCGACTTGATTCAGTTTGATAAGTATGGAATTCCCTATCCCTTCTCTCACTCCTCGCTGTAACTCACCAACTTGAGTTACAAATAAATCATCTCCAACTAATTGACAGCGATCCCCTATCGCTTCCGTTAATCGCTTCCATCCGTCCCAGTCAGACTCTGCTAGTCCATCCTCAATTGAATCTAGTTCAGGGAAGGTCTCTACAAGCTGCCTCAAATAATCAACCTGTTCTACGGGAAGACGTCCGCCTTTTTCCGGGCAGCTCATTGAGGTTAGATAAATTCCCTGTTCCTCATCGAAAAACTCTGATGCCGCACAATCTAATGCTAGTCGAACATCACTGCCTGGAGAAAAGCCAGCTTCCAAAATAGCTTCTCTTAATAGCTGAAGCGCATCCTTATCTGAAGCGAGACGTGGAGCGAAACCGCCTTCATCTCCTACAGAGGTAGAAAAACCTCTCTCTTTTAAAATTGAACGAAGAGACTGATAGATTTCTGCCCCCCATCGAACGCTCTCCGAAAAGGAAGACGCTCCGACAGGTCTAACCATAAACTCTTGAAAAGTCAGCCCGTTATCTGCATGAACACCACCATTGATGAGATTCATCATTGGACAAGGAAGGACTACTGATTGAAAAGAATCCCGATCCCACAATCC
>NZ_PPEU01000026.1:0-10591 GCF_003056015.1 Candidatus Similichlamydia epinepheli
GGAGGCTTTGTCGCTAGAGGTGGTTTTTGCTTAGGTGGAGAAGAAGGTCTTGGTGGAGCTTTAGCCTGAGGAGGCTTTGTCGCTAGAGGTGGTTTTTGCTTAGGTGGAGAAGAAGGTCTTGGTGGAGCTTTAGCCTGAGGAGGCTTTGTCGCTAGAGGTGGTTTTTGCTTAGGTGGAGAAGAAGGTCTTGGTGGTGCTTTAGCCTGAGGAGGCTTTGTCGCTAGCGGTGGCTTGCTCTTAGGTGGAGAAGAAGGTCTTGGTGGAGCTTTAGCCTGAGGAGGCTTTGTCGCTAGAGGTGGTTTTTGCTTAGGTGGAGAAGAAGGTCTTGGTGGAGCTTTAGCCTGAGGAGGCTTTGTCGCTAGCGGTGGTTTTTGCTTAGGTGGAGAAGAAGTTTTTGGTGGAGCTTTAGACTGAGGTTTCGGAGCTAGCGGTGGCTTGCTCTTAGGTGGAGACGCTGGTCTGCCAGCAGGCCTGCTCTGTGGTCTTGCTGGAGCTTCCCCACCGCTAGAAGGAGGTCTAGAAGGCCTTGGAGGGGCATTTTTCCTTGGTGGAGCTGGACGTCGAGGTCCTCCTCCTGCTTGTGTACCTGTGGAGGACGAAGACGTGCTCTTCTTTTTCTTCTTTTTACCAAGTAACTTTCTGATAAGAGCTTTTAATTTTTGGATAATGCCTCTTTTAGGCTTAACTCCACCTGTCCCACCACTGTTTCCATTATCCCTAACTTGCTCGACATCTCGACCCTGAAGACCTTTGTTTGCTCTCGCTCTTTGCTGTCTGGCATTGATCTCTGCACGTTGGAAAACCACCGCTGTCGGTGTACTCGAAGACTTGCCACCTGGTACAACTTTTACACCAGGGCCGAGAGGACCTGAACTTCCAGTTTTAGATCCATTACCTGTTGGCCTACTTACAGGTCTACTTGGAGTGTTATTGGGTGAGATTGGATTACTCATTGGGAATATCTCGGTGGTGTTACTGGTTAAGATGAAGAGTGATTTCTTATTGTCTTATAGGAATGATCTATCTCAATAAGTCCAGTGTGGGAACTGGGAAGAAAATGATAAGTTGTAATATCCGTTTAGGACGATTTTAATGCCCTATTCGGCGAAATATTTTGTCGTTTGTTCTAAACGAGATTGTTGTTGGGAGGCTTCCTATTTCTTAGGATTTTCTCGCTCTCAAATACTGTTCGCGTAAACTTACTTGGATCTAAAGATGAAAAGGTAAAATCTTTGAAGAACGACTGAAGCTAATCGGTCGACCATTGTTCTTTTATCCCTTTTACCTACTCTGACAATTGCTTCTTTTATAGGTCTAGCAAATATCAATCGCAGTGGAAGAGACCAACTGAAACATAGTGAATTTATCGTTTTGTTACACACGCAGAAAATTGGGATTCAAAACTTGCTTTCCAATCGCATTCTGTAGAGTTGTGTGTGTTTTTACAAGGAAAAGACGAAGATTTGGGCTCATCGTATCTTTTGTTGATTTCTCTACAAATCTAGTAAATAAAACTCTAGAAAGCTTCCTTTTGCGACCTTGAGAGGCTAACTGGTAAAGTTCATTACTTAAGCCAAAAAGAGTCAATGCTTGAGCTTTAAGTAACTGAAAAGACTTTCTCATCTGAGAAGAGGTAACAATAGAAGTGGAAGACCTCTGATCATTGTTTTGCTGAATATCTCTCGCTAATACACAAATATCTTCTTTGTAATGCTCAAATGCCGTCGAAAGCCAACCGATCCAGTAAGGGTCTGATAAACCTCTTGAAAGCATTAGCAAAGATCCAGTCGGATTAATCAGAAGATGGGGATTAACCTCAAAACATGCTCTCGCATAATTCAAGACTGCATCTCTACATTCGGAAGAAGAGTGATGAACTCTCTCAACAATTCCTTCCAAGGGATCTGTAGCTCGACTATCAATAACTAGAGAAGGAGAGACCTCTATAGTGCGACTCGTGCTCCACAACCTTTTTTGCAAGAAACGGAAAGCAGAAAAGAATAAGAAGTGAATCCTTTCAAATACCGAACGTACTACGCGAAATACACCAAATCCCATAACCCGATCTAAAGATACAGAGAATCTAGATAGCCTGAAAGGGCAAGCTGGGATGAGAGCCGCAGCTCTTCTGGAAAGGTGTTGAGTAAGCGTTCTTAAGTACATCGTAGGAGGTATTATTACCCTTTTCTCCTACGTGGCAGTGTCAAAGTGTTTGACAAGGCATGCTTTCTAAAAAAGAGATACCAATATTTGAGCTAAATTAGCAAATAACGATAGGAACTCAATCTCAAGCACAAGAAGGAGAATGGATATGTCATTAACAAGATTGATGGGATTTTCAGAGTACATTCATTCTCATGTGTTCACAGGGCGTGGAGTACTGACCATATCATCCGGGTTTATGGTGCTTATGGAAGGTAGGAGAGGAGGATCGGTATCATGTATGGCACTGTCTCAGGCTGGGAAATCCTGGATAAGGAAAATCCCGAAGTAGATGATCAGTACACCACGTGCTGCGAAAAATTAATTCTTTATATGCAGGGTTTGCGGTTGGATTTCTTTTTGCGAGCTGGAAGTTGTTTAGAAGGCTTCTTGATAAGAGCACGAGCAATCTTTTTTTTCCTCGAGACTTTTTTAGGAAGTAAAAGCTCAGCGGGAACAAGGCTTTTTCTTTTGAGCTTAGGTGGATTAAACCAAGCATCAGAAGAAGCTTTTTCTAAAATATTTTTTTCGGATTGATTTTTATAGCCTATTGCTAAGACGAAACTGTGGAATTCTTCGAAAGTATGAACAGGGTGAAAATCAAGCAATTCTCCACAGAGCTGAGTACATTTTCTCAATTTTCTAGCATTAGAAAGACTTTCAGAACTTAGGGAAGATCGGATCGATTGTAAGATAACCTGAACAACTCGCAAGTCACAGTCTCCATGTTCACAGGAAGTAGACATAGTTACGCTGTTAGCCAAGTTAGAATTTAAAGACGAATTTAGGTATGAAAATTAGGTGATTCGGACAGAAGAAAGGGAGGAACCCTTCAAGAGAAATTCTACTTGAAAGGCCCCAACTTCGTCAACCCAATTGAACTATGCTCTTTTAGATCTTGTAGATTTGCCCCTGACGCCTCTAACCTTTGATGACCCTCTTGCCCCTGTGATTGAACGGCTAGAAGAAGTAGTTTTTCGTGTGCTTCGATTTGTTACAGAAGGACCCCTTGCTGCCCTCCCTCTAGTAGAGGGGGAAGCAGCGGACGACCTTGTAGCAGCTGCTGTCGCTCTTCTCTTTGTAGTTGTGGCTCGTCGTGTAGTTGCACGCCTCGTCGAAGAAACAGACGATCTTGTAGCTGCTGCCGTTGATCTTCTCTTTGGTGTCGTACTTTGTCGTGTGGTTGTACGTCCTGTTTTGGTGATTTTTTCCCTAGTGCTATTCCTGGCACCTGTAACAGTAGATGATTTCCGCCTAGGGCGATCTGTATCAGATGCCTCTCTAGTCGTAATGGCCCTTCTACCTCTTGGAAATGTGGTTGAGGGCCTTCCTCTCGAACGACTTTCTCCAGGAATATCACGAAGTGTGCTCGCTCTTCTGCCTCTTTTGAATACAGTTGATGTCTTTCCCCTAGGACGGTCCTCTTCCGATGCACTCCATGCGGCACTAGGTCTTCCTCTTCTTAAAAAAGATGTTGGTTCTTTTCCTCTGCTAAAACGATCTTTTTCAGACGATTCTCTAACCCCTCTTGTTCTCTTACCTGCAGCAAAAGCCTTAGAAGGCCTTCCCCTAGGGCGATCGACCTCATATGTATCTCTAGGTGTGGCAGATCGCCTCCCTTTAGTAGGAGTTGTTAAAGATGCACTCCTAGAACGGTACACTTTAGAAGTATCTCGCGTTGAGCTTGTTCTTCTACCTCTAGAAAACGCAGCTGTGGTTTTTTTTCTGATAGGGCGACTTTCTTCCAAATCCTCCCACTTCTTTGATATAGCCTTTCTTACACCAATTCCACGAGTTGTACGTCGAGGAGCGCGGTCGAAGTCAGCCTCCCTCTTAGTTGATGTGCGAGGGACTCTATTCTGCTTGACTTCACTGGTAATTCGACGTCCAGTCGAAGTCGATCTCCATCCATCTCGTTTAGCAGTAGCATCGGATATTTTTGCTTTTGGTGGTCGCCCTCGTCTTACAGTAGGAGGATTCAACCCTTCGGAATTACTAATAGGCTTTTCTCTGGTCACACGAGACGAACCCCTGGAAGCAGCTCCCCATTCTTTTCTAGCAACTTTTGTCCTAGTTCGTGTGGAAAATGTATTTTCATTCTCCAACTCGGAATCGTTTTTTGTAGATGATCTACGTCTCATTTTTGTTGTTTTCACCTGCGAAATTTTTGATCGTCCTACAGTTGCTCTTGGTTTGCCTCGAGTAACTCGGGCCGATCTTGTCTTGGAATCTTCTCTTGTGCGTTTCCCGCTTTCCTCAACTTCATCTTCGTTTTCTGTAATATCAGGAAGTGGAAGTGTTATGTGCTCTGGAAGTGGAGACTTTCCATCGGAAAGATCTAAAACTGTACGAGAAGAAGATGAATCCTCTACTTGTTTTTCAACATTTTGGGAACCTTTTCTTGCTGGTTTTTTTTGCTTTTCTAATTGGTAAAGAGTCGCACGTAAAAGAAAGATAGTATGAGAAACAAATGTTCGTACCCAATCTTCAGAAATGCATTGAAAGGAATCAAACCCTTGATTCTGAAACTCATTGGTTAAACGCTTGCAAAGTTCCGGTGCAAGATCTGCCAAAAGAACTCTCGAAGGAGAATGAGAAAGAAAGAAGGCATTTACCTGTTCAAGTTCTTCTTGTGTGAGCATAGCATCGAAATCAAAACGAGGATCATCTTCTGTAATAGAGAGCCTGGTAAGAATCAGTGTTCTAGTGAGAGCAAAAAGCGCCTCTATAACTTCACTGGAACTCCTTTCTTTACCTTCTAAGCATTGCTCATCGTGTTGGGCGCAGATTTCCATTTCCTGTTCGACTGTTTCCTCATCGGAGGAATTGTGTTTCTTATTCATAAACCGATTTCCTGGCTAATATATCGACGTGAATCTTTTCTCTAGATGAGAATATTCAGGAAAAGATGCTCACGAATCAAGCGCTTCTATGTATTGAGATGTCACATCTGGAACGGACATACGCAACAACCAACTTGCCGAAAAAAAAGATAAATTTCTTTGAAGGTTTTTCGAAGCTCTTACGAACAACGCACTTTGTGTTTGTGAAATCAAAAGAGAAAGTGTCTTTTTTCAAAATTAGGAAAAGTTTTTGGTTGTTGCAACATTTAGAAACGCAGGAGGCGTGTATGTTAACTGAGTCTTGCGTATTTCAACAATCTTTGTGCAAAAAAGAGCCCAAAAAGGGCTCTTAAAGATTACTAATAGAGAAATATCAATGATGATCACGGAATTATTAGACGCGATCGACTATTTTACTTTTTAGAGGATAGAGTTCTTTTGGCTACTGCGCCTCTTTTTGCACCTACACCTCTTCTGGATACTGAGCCTCTTTTAGTAACTGTACCTCTTTTAGCGACGGCGCCTCTTTTAGTAACTGCACCTCTTTTAGCTACTGCAGCTCTTTTTAATCCTGTTGCTTTTTTGGCTGTTCGAACAATTTTCTTCGTTGGCCCTCTCTTGGGAGCTGCCTTTTTTATGACTCTCTTTTTTGTAGCTGTCGCTCTTAATTGTGTCTTTGTTCTCGATGTTGTTTTTGTGCTTGTTCTTGGCTTTGCACGTAGAGATGTAGCTTTTTTACTGGCTGTTCCTGTACGAGTTTTTCTTACAGTTGCAGCTTTAGTTGATTTTGTGGTCGTTAGCTTTTTCCTAATAGAACCGACTCTGGAACTAGCAGTTTTGCTTGCAGCTTTTGCTCGGACTATTTTTCTACTTTTTATTCTTGTTGTAGATTTTCTAGCCGTGACCTTTTTTGCGGAAGCGGATCGACCCTTTTTGCCCTTAGTTGCGTGGGAAGATAGTAGCTCTTCAACTAGAGCTTGTGTAACTCGAGGGGATGCTGAGCCAGTTGACTTAGCTTTCGCTCTTACTCCTGTTGCTCCTTTCCTTGTGGTGATTCCTGTTTTTGCTTTCACACTTTTCTCCTTGGAGATTGTTGCTGATTTTGCCCTTCCAAACATAATTTTGGGCGATGATGACTTCTTCCCAACCCCCGATCTGGGTGCTGGTTGTTTTTTTTGGTGCGATTGAGGCTGGGAACCTAGTGTCATGATACGTCCTTCCCTTCGTTGATATTTTAAAAACTGAGCCTTCGTTTTCAATCAGGCCTACTATTTTATTGGCCCAATGTGAAGAAGGGTGGGCCTTTTTCCCTGATCGTTTTTTTGCTAATGGCTCTTCTGGTCTGATGATTCATCAGGTTCAATTGAGATGATGTTCGTGTTTTATTTCTTCCAATCTTTCCAATGAACAGGATTGCATCCTTTTCATGATTTTATAATGAGAAGAAGAAAGTAACGATCTGTTTAGATTCCTGATCTACAAATAGTTGTTTCGATGTCAAGAGTTGTTAGCATTATTTTTTAATTTTTTTGAAATTGAGAACATTTTTTGCCTCTTTTCTTTCCAAATGAAGTCACTTTCCGATTTTGTTCTAAGTCGATTGCAATCATCTGCCAATAAAGATCGATCTGTTTTAAATCTGGTTAGGGCAGGTGATACCTGTTCAATAGAAAAGGGGGAGGCATGGATCCAAGAAGAACGCGGGGAAATGATTTTAATGTCGGAGTAAGACAGGTAAACGGTCGTTACGAAACATTTGCGGAAGTTGGTACAGCGACTGGTCGTGAAGTTTTCGTCATGCGAATTCGCCTTGATGGTCGAGAGCTTGATCAAGCTACTCTTGCAACTCTTCATGACTATGCAAATGGAGTAGATCTAGATCCAGACACGGCACGAACAGCTCATTTAAGGATGAGAGCGATCGCTCAAAACGTGCAGAGGATTTTTGTAGGAAGAGTACAAACAGGACGTGCTGGATCAAGAGGAATAAACTTTTCAGCTTCTCGAATCAATGAACATGCTAGTGCTCAATCCATTAGGGCACATTTCACTCGTAGATCTGTTAGTGGTGAAGGAGTGCAAGAAGCAGTGGAAAGTGTACCGGTTAAACAAGCAGCTCGAGATCTTTATAACGCCTTGCGAGCTCCTGCCTTAAGCTCCGTACGAGCGACAAGAGGGCGCTTAATACCACCATCTAGTAGCTTCATAGAAGTGTCGAGGCCACCATCTCCTTCTACTCCTACTGTCAGCAGTAGAATACCTGATTTAAATCTTCCAGACACCGATAGCGATTCAGGTACAGCGGATAGATTACATGCTGCAGCAAGACGTTTAACATCCGACGTTGGTGAATTAGCTAAAGTAGTGACAGATTCAGTTAGTTCATCGAGTGACAGTGATGAAGAAGTGAGAGGGGCTGAACATCCACTTCATACAGCAGCGCGTGCAACAACAGATGCTCTTTCAAGGCTACTTACTACTGCCTCTTCTTCAAGCGAAGGGACACAATCTTCAAGTGATAGCGATAAAGAACATCCACTTCATGCAGCAGCACGCGAAACAACAGATGCTCTTTCAAAGTTACTTACTACTGCCTCTTCTTCAAGCGAAGATGGAGGAAGATCCAAGAGGTTGCCTGACGTAAGGAGAAGACAAATTGCTAGAGATGCTGTCATTGCAGGGACTAGAAAAAGAAGGAAGAAGAGAAAAGAGCTAAAACGAGCGGATACTCCTCTTTTAGAAGCTCTTGAACGGTTTAGAGAACATGGAATGTCATCTTATCCTGAGATAGGGGGCGATGAGTCACCACGCAGACTTTCTATTGATCTCGTTCCTACTTTAAGATCTTTAGGTGTGGACGAATCCACATCTTTAGCAGAGATTGCAAGATCGGCAATAGAACCAGGAGAAGAAGCAGAGAGCAGAATAGCAGACGCGTCCGTTGGTTCTGTTCTAATGTCAGATAGTCTCAAGGAGCTTGGAGATGATCTTCAACGTTTAAGTGAAACATCAGAAGACTTTTCATCGGGAAGAGAAACAGATGTAGATTCTACGTCATCTGACTCTAGTCGAGGAGCTGCGGCTGGAGGTGGTGGCGCTGTTATTGCACAAAGAGCACGCACTCTGGTCAGTTTACATAGATTTAGGGAGACTGTTGCAGGCAATTTATCATCATTGCCTCCAGAACTTCTCTCAAGGGCTCCTTTGCAATCTTTAGATGCAGCTCCTAGAGAATGGGGCAGTCACGTTGGAGCTGTCCTTAGACAAACACCAAACATAGGACATCTTCCAAATATCATTCTTGCACAGGAAGAAGCTTCACCTGATTCACAAGCAGTTCAAACTTTCCTATCGAGTCTTTTTCAATCTTGGGGTGATCGAAGTGGATACGCGCTCGTATCTGGGGGAGAGCCATCTTCAGATTCCATATTGCGTGTAGCAAGAACAGGTGATGGCGGATATGAAGTTACTACTGTTCAAAGCCTTCCAAGCGGGCTACAAGATCCTGTTGTTATGTTGACTGACCGTCATACGTATTTTGCTCCTAGCTTCCCACAACCTGTTTCTTCACAATTCTGGACAATGACGCCAACAGGTGCTTATCCAAGATTACAAGATTTATCAATGGGCATAGCACAAGGATTGTCTTCTGGTTCCAGAGGTCAATATGTGGTTGGTTCAACTGCACATGAAGTAGCGGCGACTGCCTCAATGGTCAGTATGTCTGAAGCCTCAATGGATCTATCAGCTGAGGCATCGGTTGGAATCGCGTCTTTACTTTTGGGAGCAGTTCAATTGCTAAATGCACCCCCTGAAGAAGCCGAGGGAAGGGCAGAGCGATTGCGTACAGATCCTTTGGGCAGGCAGCAACCTGTAGAAGGGGATAGAGAATTGCTAAGTCTAGAGTTGCAATCTCTTCTCTTGCGAAGTGTTGGAAGGCCAGGAGAGGAAATCTTGACTCATCGTGCGAGTACTCCACGTTTAAATGCGGTCTTGACTCGTCTAAATAACAATGCTCAAGATGCAGCTGGAAATATTGCTTTCGTTAATGAATTTGTCTGGCCACTAGCTGTTGGACAGACAACTGCAACAAGTATGACTTTGCAAAACTTACAAAAGGAATTCGGACAATAAAAAACCCGGGATAGTCTCCCGGGTTGAGTAAGATCAAGAAATCCCCAATGTTATGCCTTAGGATCAGTATCGATAACCTCAGCTTCTGCTTCTTGGGCACCGTCAGATCCATCGGTTTTTTTCTTGAAAGCACTTGACGTGGTAGCGTGTGGCGCTCCTTGAGCCCCTTTATTCATCGCTTCACCGATCTTTTGCATATAGTTGTTAAGATCTTTATGAGCTTCCTTTAGCTTATCCAAATCACGTGGCTGTGCATTCAGTTCTTTGTTTAAAGTGTCTATGCGAGTCTGCACGCCTTCTGTGATATCTTTCGGAAGTTTATCTTTATAATCATCTACTGCCTTTTGTGCTCTAAAACAAAGGCTCTGAGCTTCATTTTGAAGCTCTGCAGCTTCTTTGCGCTTGTTGTCCTCTTCTGCAAACTTCTCTGCAGTTTTGATCATTTCTTGAATCTCAACATCCGACAATCCAGACTTCGCATCAATTCGAATTTTCTGCTCTTTATTAGTCGACAGATCCTTTCCAGAAACATGAAGTAGACCGTCTGCACTTATGTCAAAAGCAACCTCAATTTGGGGCACGCCTCTAGGTGCAGGCGGTATTTCTGTTAAATCAAATGCACCAATTAACTTGTTGTCCGAAGCCATTGGACGCTCACCTTGCAAAACACGAATCGTAACGGCGGGCTGATTGTCAGTTGCAGTAGAAAAGACCATCTTTTTTTGTGTTGGAATTGTCGTATTTCTTGGAATGATGGTTGTCATCACTTCTCCAAGAGTTTCAATACCTAGGCTCAAAGATGTAACGTCAAGAAGTAGAACATCCTTAACATCGCCACCAAGCACACCTCCCTGAATCGCAGCGCCAATCGCAACAACTTCATCTGGGTTAACACCTTTATTAGGATCTTTCTTGAATATGGTTTTAACTGCCTCTTGAACAGCTGGCATACGAGTCATTCCACCGACGAGAAGAACATCTGTAATATCGGATGGAGAAAGCTTCGCGTCTTCTAAACACTTCAGACAAGGACCTTGAGTCTTCTCAATCAATGAGTGACTTAATTGCTCAAATTTAGCACGTGTCAAAGTAGCTTGTAAGTGTTTTGGACCACCGCCTGATGCATCCATAGTGATAAATGGCTGATTGATTTCAGTCTGTTGCAAAGTTGAAAGCTCTATTTTTGCACGTTCGGCAGCATCCTTTACTCTTTGAAGTGCCATTTTGTCCTTCGAAAGATCTATTCCATGATCTCTCTTGAAGCCATCAATAAGCCAAGTCATGATAACGTGATCGAAGTCATCTCCCCCAAGACGGGTATCCCCGTTTGTAGCAACGACTTCGAACACACCATCTCCAATTTCCAGAATGGAGATGTCAAATGTTCCACCACCTAAGTCGTAAACAGCAAT
>NZ_PPEU01000027.1:0-10201 GCF_003056015.1 Candidatus Similichlamydia epinepheli
TCTAGTGGAAGAGATTAATCATCCTCCCCCCCCCCCCCCCTGTCCGAAATAGAGGACGATCTAACAGCGCGCGCAGTTTTGGAGTTGCCGTCGTAATTGTTATGTCTATAATAATTTTTCTTGGTGTGATTTTTCTGTTTGTTATTCCAAGTTATTTTTTAAGATTTTGCTCAAATAGTTCTGAAACATTAGCCAACAACAGACGGTGCCAATTTGCATCTTATCCATCTGCAAAATCAATTTTACTTTTTTATTCCATGTGGAATTGCTGTTTGTCGTTACTGATCATGTTATTTATGAACAAAGTAACAAGATGTGAAGTAATCTCATTTTACGTTTTAGAAGTCGTCGTTTTTTTATCGTTTTTATTAATTCAACTTTATTTGCATTCCAATGAAGTTTCACAGAGTTCGCAATTGTCAATCTTTTGTTATGTTGCTTCACAGATAATTTTATTGTTCTCATTTATTTTTAGAATTCCTCCAAGGAGAATGTTACCTGGGAGAGCTGAAACATCATCTGATGCTGAAGCATCACCTGCACTGAGTGAACGCTCACTTATTGAAACCCCGCCACCCCCATACACATATTTTCCAGGGTATGAATCAATTCCTATGTATGATTTGTCCCAACGTCCACCTCCTTACCAAGAGCCACCACCGGTTTATACATCACGAGAAAACGTAGGAGATGAGGACGAAACACAATTTGGAGAAAATGGCTCTGAGGAAGACCCCTACGAAGACATGCCACCTCTCGAAGATTAAGAAAGAAGTATTACGAATGTCATAGGCGAGAATTCCAAACATCGAACTGAACTTAAAATACTCCGGATGCAAGGCTCGAACTTGCGACAAATGGATTAACAGTCCACTGCTCTACCGACTGAGCTAATCCGGAACAGAAAACCAGACGCAGATTCTACTCCGCGCCAGGAATTCATGTAAAACTCAAGAGATTAAAAAGAGAAATCAATCACCGAATCCGCACATTCCATCACCGCAATCTTGATCTTTTGAGCAAGATGCGCTTGGAAGGTCGGTAACCGTTGCCTCAGTCGTAAGTATCATCGAAGCTTGTGCCTCAGCATTACGAAGAGCCATCACAACAACTTTTTTAGGGTCTATGACACCAGACAAAACAAGATCTTCAAATTGATCAGTTCTTGCGTTGTAGCCGAAGTTGCCCTCTAAATTCTCAACTTTCTGCAATATAACAGCGCTCTTTTTACCAGAATTTTCTGCAATCTGAAGAATTGGAGACTCAAGAGCTTTCAAAAGTATTTCCACTCCTAGTGTCTCATCACCAGAGCATTTGGGAGGGGATTTTCTAACCCTTTGAGCAGCCCTAAGAAGTGCAGTGCCACCCCCAGGCAATATTCCTTCGGCGACAGCAGCCTTAGTCGCCTCTAAAGCATCTACGATTCGGTCTTTACGCTCTTTCATCTCTACTTCAGTAGCGCCACCAACGTAAATAACAGCAACACCACCTGAGAAATGACCTAACTCTGTCTGCAAATTGTCCTTTGTGTAAGAAGAAGTAGCTTCTTGAAGCTCTAGGCGAATCTGTTCCTTTCTTGCCTCAATCTCTTCTTTGAATCCCTTGCCATCAATGACAACTGTTTTATCCTTGCCAACAACGACACGCCTAGCTTTTCCTAAGATACCAGACTGCGAGAGATCTAAAGATTCGAGTCGATCTCCCATCTCCTCACTAACAACACGACCACCAGTCAAAACAGCCAAGTTCTCAAGAGATCTTTTTCTACGATCTCCAAATCCTGGCGCCTTTACTGCACAGACACGAAGCCCCATTCTTAGACGATTAACTACCATAGTGGTTAGAGCTTCGTCATCTACGTCCTCTGCAACAATCAAAAGGGTAGAGTTTGAAGATGCTGCAAGTTGTAGAACCGGCACGATTTCCTTTATTTTGCTGATCTTATTGTCCGTTATAAAAACTAAGCAATCTTCGAGAATCGCTTCCTGAGTTGATGTGCTTGTTATGAAGTTCGGAGATATGAAACCGCGATCAAACGACATTCCCTCTGTTCTTTCTTGGTATGTATCGAAGCCTCTTCCTTCTTCGACGGTTATCGCGCCATCCTTGCCCATATCTGAAATAACAGAAGCTATCAGGTTACCAATTTCTTCATCTCCATTTGCAGACACGGTTGCAACTTGAGCAATCTCCTTTTTATCTTTTACAGGCAACGTCATCGCCTCAAGAGCTGCAACTACTTCTAATGCTGCTGCGTCCATTCCTCTTTTAATTTCAACAGGATTCGCACCTGCAGCAATCAATTTATCGCCTTCTTTGCACATTGCATATGTGAGGACAGTGGCAGTAGTAGTACCATCACCGGCTTTGTCTGCAGTCTTACTTGCGGCCTGTTTGACTAACTCAATTCCCAAACCTTCAATACCGATATCTGAAACGCTTTCCGCAACAGAAACTCCGTCTTTTGTTACACGAGGTGGGCCATATTTCTGCTCGATAATCACCCATTTTCCTTTTGGCCCGAGAGTCACAGAAACCGCTTTTGTTAGCCTCTCGACGCCTTTCAAGACCCTTTTTCGTGCATCTTCCTTGTACTTGATATCTTTAACGGGCATGTGCAACTTTCCTTATATTGTCACGGATCTCTACGACTCAACTTTTGCGAGGAGGTCTCCGCTGCTAACAATCACGAGCTCTTCATTTTCTATTGTGACTTCCTGGCCAGAATACTTGCCAATCAAGACCATATCTCCCACAGAAACAGGCATAGGAATAAGAGACCCATCTTTGTCCCTTTTTCCAGATCCAACTGCAATTACGCGGGCAGTTTCTGGTTTCTTTTTTGCGCTATCAGGCAAGAGAATGCCACCTTCTTTTGACTCTGTATCCATTCTTTTGAGCAGAACGCGATCACCAAGCGGTTGAAACCTAACTTGATCAACATGATTTTTGGAACGATTGTTTTCTTTTTCCATGAGCAACGATCTCCAGTGTGGACATATCCTGATTGAAATCAGGATGAGAGAATTGATGGTCTGGAGTTTAACCTCAGAATCTACTTTTTTGCAATCATTTTGGCAGGATGGGCCTGAGAGTGCCAGCTTAGTCGTAAAAAGGTATTACGCGGTCAAACAACTCTCGTGTGCAGTAAATTGGCACGTTTATCATTACTGCCAATGTGATGCAGTCACTTGGTCGAGCATCAATTTCAACAAGATAGTGTATTTCTTTCTGCTTTTGCTCGAGACAAAGTTTTGCGAAGTAAACTGTGTCTTGCATATCAGTAATGACTACTCTAAGGATGGAGACATCAAGCCCCTTCAGTATGAGTAGCAGAAGGTCGTGAGTCATTGGCCGTGTTCGAGAAAGTCCTGCTAGTTGCATCTGTATCATTCTACCGATTTGCGGTTCGGTATAGATTGCAAATTGCTTCTCTTCGTTTCCTAAAACGAAGACAGTATAAGCTCGATTTGGCACAATTCTATCAAACTTCATTAGGACCAGGTCATCTGCTTCTTCCACTTACCACTCCCTATGTAGAAAGAAGTAGCTTATTGTACTCGGCGATTGTGCCCAAGAGCAAGTTTCCCTTTAATGGAATGTTTTTTTGTTGATTTTGCACTTGGAATCGATGGTAAGTACGTGTGTCGGTTGAGATGGGTTCAGAAGAAAGATACCCGTTTCTAGGATCCCCGGAATAAGTTTCAATTTGTGATGGAGTGTTTTCCAATTTGGTTTTTCTTGCAGAAATAGGTCAGCTAGCCAATTTCCATTATCTGATGTGATCGGTGATCCCGCTTCATTCTTTCGGAGGTTGCATTTGCCTATTGAGGCTGTATTGTGCTCAACAAACTGAAACCCAAAAGGTAGAATTTCTAAAGAAATGGAAATTGGAAAAGAAAGATTCCATTTTTCTTCTGTGACAAGGACCAAGTATGAGGCAGCGGCCTGTTTTAGAATTTTTTCTCTTAGAAGAGCTCCTCCCATTCCCTTGAGTAAAACTCCCTCTGCTTCAGAGATACAATCGGCTCCGTCAATTGTCATGGCTAATTGATTTGGTATATCTTTTTTTAAAACATCTAGCCCTAATCTAATGGCTAATTGTTCACTAGCGTAAGATGATGCAGTAACCTGATACGATTGTTCAGTTGTACGTAAATGCGCTCCTAAGGCCTCAATGAATGCTTCGGTAGTGGTTCCTGTGCCCAGCCCTAGAACTCCTTCTCGTGGCAAACATTCAATTGCTTTCTTTGCTAGAATCGCCTTCAAATCGTAAATTCCCATGAGTTGCTCCTTACGGTTTTGGTTGTTTATTAATATGTTTCCAAAGTGAGGAAACCACGCGTGTTAATGAGATCTCAACTGCACAAATTTTTAGATGATTTGTATCAACCTCAACTATTCGATGATTTTGGACCTAATGGTTTGCAGATTGAGGGGAAGGAGACAATTGAGAGGATTGCTGTTGCTGTCACTGCCAGCAAATCAGCTATTGAGGAATCCTGCTCTTGGAATGCAGATGCTTTGATTGTACATCACGGTCTTTTCTGGAATGGAGCGCAGAATTTAATAGTTGGTCGTTTTCTGGAGCGTGTTCGCCCACTTGTTTTGAGAGAGGTATCTCTGTTCGGATATCACCTGCCTATGGATGGACATACGACTATTGGTAACTGTTGGGGGGCGGCTATTGATCTGGGATTGCAGGAATTGACTCAGTTAAGGCTGTCCATGAAGGAGAGAACTCCAGTAGCAGTGAAAGGGAAATTCTCAGCTCCTGTTTCTCTTGATAAGTTAGTTGATCAAATTTCTTCATATTACTCTTCTTCCCTTCGCGTAGCCTTGCCTTCAGGTGTTCAATCTGTTCAAGTTGTAGGAATCTGTTCTGGAGGTTCTCATCGTGCTTTTGAGTCAGCAGTTGAAGAAGGTGTTGACCTCTTTATTTCGGGAACTGGGGACGAGCCTCAATGGCATGTAGCTAGAGAATCTGGAAAAGTTTTTGTTTCAGCAGGCCACTTCGCTACAGAACGTGTAGGGCCACTAAAGTTAGTTGATAAGTTGCGAAAAGAATTTCCTTCTATTTCTGTTAAGTTTTTCGATGAACAGAACCCATTTTGAAATTGTGGAAATATATGAATCGCTTTGCTGAGCTCCAGGCAAGAAGCCTGATTGAATCTGCTACATCTGGGTGTGAAGATTATTTGCAGGAAGAGACACCAAAATTTTACTTGGGAGTTGATCCTACTGGCAAGAGTCTACACTTGGGTAATTTTCAGGGATTCATTCTTGCGAAATGGCTAGAAAAAATGGGATGTGAAGTTACGATTCTTATTGGAGGTGTTACGGCTTCGGTTGGAGATCCTTCAGGGAAAATGAGTGAGCGATCGTCCCTTGGGCAAGATCAAATAGAAGATAATAGTTCGTCTATTCAAAGTTGGATTGCTCGTTTCATGGGGCCTTCCATTAGGATTGTCAATAACCGAGATTGGTTCGATAAAATGAACCTTACTACTTATCTCAGAGATATTGGACACTTCTTTCGAATGGGCCCAATGTTAGGTAAGGAATGGATTCGTCGTCGTATTCAATCTGATGTAGGGATGAGTTATACGGAATTTTCATACCAGTTATTACAAGCTTACGATTTTCTCTACTTATTTGAAGAGTTAGGCATTCGTTTACAGATAGGTGGAAGTGATCAGTGGGGTAATGTCACAGCAGGTTGTGAGTTGATCCGCAAAAAAACAAAAGAAAGCACTCATGGGTTTGTTTGGCCTCTTTTGACTAAAGAGGACGGTACGAAATTTGGTAAAAGTGAGTCAGGGGCAATTTGGCTTGATTCAGATCTCCTTGCACCTGCTGATTTTTATCAGGAAATAGTCGCGTTGCCAGACTCTATTGTTATTAATGCTCTCCGCTCACTTACTTTTTTGCCTCTTTCGGAAATTGAACATTTGGAAAAATCTCTATCCAAAAGGGATTTGCAGCATCTTTTAGCTAAAGAGCTAACTCTTTTAATTCATGGAGATAAAGGGCTTGAAGAAGCACATGCTGGTAAAAAGTTACATATGGAAAAAGACATTTCTCAAGTTTCAGAAGATGAATTGGAAAAGGCTAAGACAGCCACTATTAGTCGATCACTTATTGTTGGAAAAAGCTGGCTCAGCCTTTGTGTTGAGTTAGGTTGGCTTGAAAGTAAAAATGTAGGAAGACGTTTACTGGTGCAGGGTGCTGTAAAAATAAACGGCAAACAAGTAGATGTGGACAGTCCACTTGAAGACTCAAACTTTTTGAAGGAAAAATTTATTATTTTTAATTTCGGGAAGAAGAACCAATTCATCCTGAAAGCGTCTTGATAGACGCTCTCTGTAGAATCAGATGATTTGTGGATCTATGTACTCTGGTGGCGTGGCTTGAGTACGTCCGGGAGCCTCCAACGCGATTATCAACATGAAGAAAGACACGTACGCAAAGATGAGAAAGTTAAAAAACCATGGTGCAATTATTCGGGCAAATATCCATTTTAAGGCCAATAAAAGTGCTATTAAGATAGGTAGGAAAAGATTCACATTGAGTCTAGTTTGACGATGAACAACTACGTTATTTTCTAAAGTAACCGCTTGTGCCAAAGAGAGGAAAGGCCATGGACTTATTCCAACTAAGACTTCTCTGTATACTCTATCTTCACCAGTTCTGCAAAATTTCCAAGCGCGACTGCATCTCAGAAACAAATCTCTACAACTGCACCACCGTACTGGATTAGGCGTGCAGAAAAAAGGGTCCGTACGACTAACAAGAAGAAGGTCTTTAACTCCTGTAGTGTTTGCTTGTCTGAATCCGGTATAAGTGGATTTAACTAAATTTATAAGACCGTCAAACATGGGCCTAACCTGTTGAGAAATGTAATTCGAGATAACTTTAGCAAGATTATAAATAAAAATTTATTTATTGTCTACAACAAGCAGACCGTCGACGGATAGTTGAACTGTCATGCTATTTCGGTATGATGCTTTTAGATTCTTTTGGGAAAATATTTCATGGCTTGTTGTTAACGACAGATTATAAAGTGTTATCAAACAGTTCTTCTGCATCTCTTACAAGAAATTGGATAAGTTGATTGTTTGTTTGGATGGGTTCTTTATTTATAGGTTGTCTGTCTACTTCAAGTGTAGTTGTTGTGCGACTTTTATTTCCTTCTATCCAAATTATTAGAAAAGACAAAAATAGATATCCGAAACGAAAAATATCCAAAATCCATACGTAAGCTAGGTTTACAGTTAGTCGTTTAATCAATGAAAACAGACAAAACAAAAGTAAAGGAATTGGATTAATATATAGTAAATTTGTGCGCTCTAAAACTACCTCTGATGTATCGACAACCTCTTTTTGAATGATAAATAATAGAGGCCAAAGATTGAATACTAAAAGAACCTCTAAGTTGCTTTTACTGCTTTCTACACTGTGTAAACACCAAGTAAAATTATGTCTTAGGAAGAAGGTTCTACAAGGGTATGATTGTTCTGTACTGATGTGTCCAAATTTAATCAGGCGAGAGGCATCTATTCTTGTTAATTTTAAGCTTTTAATGACGTTATAAAAGCGATAAATGCAATTTTTTAAACAGGAATATGGTGCAGAAATCACAGTTAATTATCTCCAGTATTAATATCTCGAGGTCTAACTGCATCAAAAGGAGTTGTTTCGTACCAAATCAAACATAAGTATGCAAAAAACAGTATGCCTAATATCGGTGAAGCAATACGTGTGACAATTATAGAAACTATAATTGGGATTATGTTCAAAGATACACATCTTCCTCTAGAGAGATCAGGATCACGACAGATATGTGCATCTGCTGCAGAAATGAAAGGCCAAAAGCTAATTCCAATTAGAAGAGATCGAATAGAAAGATCTTTCTGTTCTGGATCTTTTTGCATGAAGAGGAGACCAAAGCTTTTACTCAAAAATAGACGTCTTACACAAAGTCCTGGAATTGAGCTGTGTAGTGGTGCTCTTCGAGAAGCTAGATTTTTTAATAAAACTTTTTTTGATTTCGACATCTCTAGAAAAAATGAACAACCAAGAACAAGAAGAGCGTCTAAATACAGCAAGAAGGTTAGAAGAATGAAAAGTGGTTGCCAATATATTGCAAATAGAGCCATCAATAGTAACAGTATATTCAAGTTGATTCTATCATAGCCCTTTCCTTGGCCTCTCGTTGGAAGAAAAGGCCACGGAGAAATACCAAGCAGAATTTCTTTAACTTGTCTTTTCGTTTCCTTGCGAAACACATATCCGACACCAAAGCGAATGGAAGCTCTACCGAGGGCATGCCTGGGTCTTGTTATCGAATTTAATTTTGGCTCTTTATAGAGCTGTCCCTTCCAATGTGTTTTCCATCCGAGAAAAGATGTCATGTTAGCTTCTGTTTCTGAAAAATTTTCTTATATATTTTAACAGATAGAAGGAATCATCGCTATATGTTTAATATTAAGAATGGACTACTTTTTATTTGGATCTTCATTTGGATCCAATGTTTCTAAAGCGAACTCGAACACTTCATCTTCTTCTAATGACTCTTTACTCTTCTCCAGCGTTTCTACAGCGAGATCAATAGCTTTTTTTGACTCCTCGACTAATCCTTCTAGTTTCTTGTGCATTTGAAATGACTCATCGAACTTATCGCACATTGTATCAGTCAATATTTTCGTATTGTCAAACGCGCTTGTGTTTATGCTCTGTTTAAGTTGTTCTGTTGTTATTTTTAGATTTTGTTCATGATTTTCTTGGTTTTGCTTTGTCTCTTTTGTTGTCTGTTTTATCTCTTCTATGTCTTTTTGCAGTTGCCTTATTGAACCAGCTTGTTCATTAAGCCGCTCTTCTATGGAACGTTGTTGTTTTTCAATTTGTTTAAGTGTTTTTGATTGTTCCTCGCCTCTTTCTAAGAAGATTTTTTCTAGACGAAAGAATGCATTTAGAACGTGTAAGAAAAGAAGTATGAGACAAAATATCGCAAGGCACTTGAAGAAGATTCGATAATTAATAAATTCATTATAAATGCGTTGACACAGACTCTTATAGAGATAACATATTTTTTTTGTATATGGAAGTATGTTGGGAATAGAGTAGATGAAAGCAACAATTTTTTTTAGGAGTTGTATAGGAATGCGTATACATCGAACAAAAGTTTGCTTGCAGTAGGTTGAAACTCGTTGCGGAATACCACTAGTAACAACCTGATTTGGTACGTGTCTAATCTTAATCATATATGGAATAGGTTGTAGATAGTGCATGTCGTTAAGAGCTTGTTGGATAGGGGCTTGAAAGTAAGTCTATCATTCTTTCCAATAAGTAACCGAATAGGGAAGCAAGATGGTTAAATAGAGATTGTAATCCATCGATTAAATAGTAAAGGGATAGAAAGGAAAACGGAATGCAAGAGACAGTTATTAGTATTGCTAAAACAATATCAAAGCAGCAAAAAAACACACGCATAAATAGGCGTAAAAGAGAAGCCTTTGTAATTGCATTTAACAAGATAACGGAGGATATGCTTATCAATAATACAAGGGAGAAAATTAGAGGCTGATTAAAAAAATCTACATACAACTGCGCGCTTCTATCACTGGCAATCTTGGTTAAAGATTGCATTAGAAAGAAGCACTTCTTTGTTACAGAGCAAATTTTCTTTGCAATCAGATCACAGCAACTAAATCGACAGCTTGTATGGTAACGTGCGTGACAAGTAGAAGGCTGCGCGTTGATTTCGATCTCATTAAACAATAGATGCCCCGTTACATTTGATCCCAGAAGTGAGTTTATTTCAATTTGCAAAAATTGCAATGATTTTTACTTGAAGGTTAAATTGGTTTAATTATTTGAACAGTTCATGTTAAAGAAAGGTGTCTTTCAGTCTATGGGGAATAAGTGGAAAATAGGCAAAAAAAAGATGTAGCGAACAAGGCTTATATAATGGAAACCTGTCGCTACATCTTTTTGTATAAAAAGCTAATCTCAATGAGAGGCGACTTAACATTCCTCTACTTGTCTAATGAAGAATCTTTTTACAATTTTGAAAAGCGCACATATCAATGCAAATACTAAAGGAATTGCAAAAGCCACCCCAATAACCTTAAGCAATAAGTTAGGCAAAAGTGGACATTCCCTTACAATTTGTGCAACTATAGAAGTAATTGGAAGTGCT
>NZ_PPEU01000028.1:0-10053 GCF_003056015.1 Candidatus Similichlamydia epinepheli
GACGCGTACAATAATGAGAGCTTGTTGATTATAAGATCCAGAATAGACCATATCTCCAGGAACTTTTGCGCTTGGTGTTAATTCTCCGTTTAATTGAGTTGTGGTTATTTCGGAGCTACCAGAAATGATAACTCCATCTCAAGTCTTCATGGAGAAGTACCAAAATTTCTATTCTCTCTTTGTTGTCACCATATCGACTTTATTAATGTTACTTCTTCCATTTATCTGCTATAACTGTCCATTTTCTGGGCCTGGTGGATCGATAGAAAGATCTTTAGGGCTTTTAATAGCTCTTTCTCCTTGTGCTCTTATTATTTCGTTACCTGCATGTTATTTAAGTTCTATTAGTCGTTGTACTAGGCAAGGTATAGTCGTGAAAGGGACTGCCCAACTCGAGCTGATTCCTTCGATTAAAACAATTGCCTTCGACAAGACTGGAACATTGACAGAGCCTCTTCTTAAGATGAAATCTCTTCTCACTTGGAATAAAAATGGGGGAAGGGTCAAGCCACCAGAAGAGGGAATGGTTGCACTGCTTTTACTTGAAGAGCAGACTCTTCACCCTGTTGGTCGTTCTATAGCTTTTTACTTACGTGAGCATCTTAACAACTTACCTTCATCCTTAGAACTAGACAAAGTCGAACAATTCTTAGGGCAAGGTCTTACCTCAATATGGAAAGAAGGGACAATTTGTATAGGTTCTGAGCAACTAGCTAGCAAATGGGTCCCAAGTGACCTATTGGAACTAGCTGCTGAAGAAGGTAACAAGTGGATCAAAGAAGGAGGCACAGCTATTTACGGGTGGGCCGACAATCATCTCTTCCTCTTTTGTTTGGAAGAGAAGGTACGTGAGTCGGCACTTAAAGTAATTGAATCCTTCAAGGAGAAAGGGATTCATCCGATTATTTTGAGTGGAGATCGGCAGGAACAAGTTGAACGCATCGCAAATGCGCTTAAGATTGAACAATTTCACTTTGACTTAAGTCCAAGACAAAAATTCGACTTCATTTCAGATCTTGCCCAGAAAACTTCAATTATGATGGTAGGAGACGGAATAAATGATGGGCCTGCTCTTTCAAAAGCCCATATAGGTGTAGCCATGGGAGGAGTCGGAGAATCTCTTGCTACGGAAAGCGCATCTATCGTTCTCCTAAAGGATAATCTTGAACAATTACCATGGCTGTTTCAACAAGCCCTTCGGACCCGTCAGGTCATTCAACAAGGATGGATTTTTAGCACGATTTCAATTGCATTGGGTAGCCTGATAGCAATCTCTGGTCACTCTATGATTTGGTTTTCTGTCCTTCTACACGAGGGAAGCACCATCTTAGTTGCCTTAAACGGGCTACGCCTCCTTTAATCAAAGGCTTTACTAAGCAATAAATACTTCCTTGACTAAGACCAGAGAGCAAAGATATCGAATAAAGACCTAACAGATAAAATGGTTAAGAAAAGAATAAAAAAGATCGCAAAAACTTTTTTCATTATTGAAGAAGGCAATCTTTTTCCAGTACAAGCTTCGATAAAAAGAAACATCAAATGACCACCATCCAGAACAGGAATTGGAAGTAAATTGAACAGTCCTAACTGTAGACTGATAGCGCCTAATAAGTAGAAAAAATTAGAAGAGCCCTCATTCAATGAACTATACAGATGCTTAACCAGCCCAATCGGACCTACCATTTTTGGTTTTGTCCAGTGTAAGAAAAGGTCCGATAGAAATTGTATACTTTGAAAGAAGTCACGAAGAAAAAGAGCAAAAGGAGAAATCCTCCATTGAACCGAACGATCAGAAAAGAATCCACCAATTACTAACTGTTCTTCTTTTGCTTTAACTAGGCTATGATAAATTCCTTCTTGAAAAGACCCAAAATTAACCTTGCTAAGAAATTTTCTGAGAACTCCGATTTGATCAGGAGTAAGGTCTTTCCTTCTCTTCATTTCAACAGGTTTTAATACAAAAAAAGACCCTAGACTAGATCCAGGTTCGCAATTCTTTGCTAAATCATGCAATCTCTCATCATGGAAAGGCATCTCAAAATCTTTTATTGCACGTTCCATAGATGGGTCATTACCACTGTCTCGATGTACAATCAAAAACAATTTTCTATTTTGTAGTTCTTTACGACACTCAGCAATAGAAGAAACTGCTACACCTTGAACCGAAACGATCTGATCTCCGATTTCTAATCCGTCTTCCATTGAATACAAAAGGCGTTCAGTCACTTTAAGATCTTCTGAGACAGTATACGGAATCCACCATGTAGAAGGAGATGAAGATAATCTCCTACTAAAGAGAAGATCCCTAAGTTGATAAATTCTTCTGGTTGAATCCATCAACTCAATCAAACGTAAACGAGGAATTCTTTTCCACTTGATCTCACCTGATCTATTACGAATCTTAAGTAAGACAACATCTTCAGACAAAATTTCTTCAAAAGATTCAAAACAAAAAACCAAACGCCCATTTGCCCAGACAACTCGATCATAAGGCTCTATTCCAGAAGAAAGAAGAGGTGAGCCAGCATTTAATGGTTCTTGATAGATAACGAAGCTACCAGGAGCTCTTACCCCGTAGTTTTGAAATGTTCCATTTAAAGGAATTGATCTAATTAAGCCCTTAACTTCTTCAGATGAACCATTTTGGTAAGATATCGAAAGAGCCTTTACCTCTACTTGATTACGACTACTACTATTTGAAAAATGGTCTTGAAACATTTTCACAGGAGAGTCTCCGTATGAAATGATTCGATCACCAGGATGAAGTCCAATATTATCAAGATCGCTCCCTTCGTGAATGGCCCCAATAAAAGGATTCAAATTGCGAAAATCCTTGTAGATACCACCAGTTGACCAAAGAACTGAGAAAAAGAAAATTGTGAGCAAAAAATTAGTGCCAGGACCAGCCAAAATTAGAATAAATCTTTTCCAAATTGCAACCTTAGGAAGAGGTTCCTCGCCTTCATCAAGGAATGGGGAAATAGAATCGATCTGAACGAATCCTCCAAAAGGAATACAACATATTTGCCACTTCTCACTATTCCAGGTCTTAGAAATTATTGGAGGGCCAATTCCCACACTGAAGCATTGGACTTTCACACCCAATATCTTGGCCGCAATGTAATGACCCAACTCGTGTAGAAGCACTAAAAAAAAGATGGAAAAAATAGCAAATCCAAGTTGTAAAACTTGTGACAGCAAAGACATGACTGTTCCTTCACAAAAGAAAGATTTAATGCAATTAAAGAAAAGGCCAAGCAAGGAGATGTAAGAAAAATAGAAAAACAATTGAAACTCCTGAAGAAGAGAGAGAAACATTAAAGTGAGTCAAGAAAGCTCTAACACAAGCAATCGACAAAATTGGAAGTAAGAAGGAAAGAAGAAGGCCTTTCCTCCACATGCTACTTAAATCTATGCTTATAGAACGTGACCAAATAGGTACACCCACAAGGTAAGCTAAAGGCAAGAATAACCCCATCACCTTAAGAGATGCCATCACAAAAAGCGCTATTTGAAACAGCAAAAGCAACTCAAAAAAATTTGATAAAGGCAACGAGCAAGCTGTGAACTCTCTATCAAAGACAAAAGCTACAAGACCTCTCTTGAATAGAAAGAAAAAACACAAATTTAAAACAGAGGTTCCAACCAAAATACAAGTATCTCTCATGTTTACTAGTTCGATATTACCTAAGATCAAGTCAAGACCAACATGAGCCTTCCCCCATAAAATGGATACTCCAGCTACTCCTAAAGCAAATAAAAGTGAAAAAACAAGAGCCAGGCTAGCATCTTCTCGTAATCTTAAATGACTTCTAAAGATGTGAGTTAGCAAAGATGTTATTAAAGCAGAGATCAAAGCACTCAGTAATATGGCTGAATAAGATAGCGGATTGTGTACATCTTGAAGTTGAAAAATATTTGAGAGCCAAGCCCCCATGACGACACCTAAAAGAGATGTGTGCGAAACCGTATTCGCAAGCATCGTCATTCTGCTCAAATAAAGAAGCGATCCGATATACGTTGAGAAACATCCAACTGATATTAGACATATTATCTGCATCTCGTCTTGTGCAAGTTCATAAAAAACAGCACCAGACAAGATGCGATGAATCATAATGGAAAAAAAATCAACAAATCCTGCATGAAAATAGAGCAACATAATAAAGCCGAACCGTCACTGAGGTGGAGGTATTGATCTTCCATGTGGATCTCGATCAATATCCCCAAGTAATTGTTGAATAGTTTCACTAGAATCTAGATCAAGCGCGTGTTCCATCTCTTCTGCATAACGATGTACCATTTCCGGCGAGACTCCGCCTTTTTCAACTAAATAAAGTTCCCACAGACGATGAAGTCGTAAAATTCTCAAAGCCTCTCGTCTACCTTTTTCTGTTAACATGTAAAAACCAGTGGTAGAACATTCTGATAGGAAACCACTCTTAACTAGACTACACAACCCTCTTTCCACACGGAGTAAATGTTCCTCAATAAGTTCCGATAACATGTGAGCAGAAAAAGATGACTGCTCTCGCTTGACAAATGTTTTAAGTATCACTTCAAGAAAAGACCTCTGCTCATAATCTCTTCGCTTTCTGATGCGAGCAAATAAACCTCTTGGCCAAGCCATAATTTCAGTCAAAACAAAAAGCAAGGTAGCAACAAATACAATAGTAGGTCCAGGCGGAAGCGCGATACCAAAACTTAGGTCAAGCCATAAACTAAATAACAGCCCCAAAGAAGAGGATAAAGCCCCTAAAAAAGCAGCAAAAAGAGACATATAAGAAAATCTGCTTAAAGCAACTTTAGCAGCAAGTGCAGGTGCCACCATCAATGATGTCACAACAAACACTCCTCCAGCTTGTAATCCAACTAAGATGGATAGAGTTAAAATTAACCTCATGAAAAAAAAGAATAACACTCGAGCGCGAGAAGGGAAAAGAGTGAAGTTCGAATCAAAAAGAAAAAATTTAATCGGAAGCTGAAAAACGATAAAGGCAAGTGTTATAAAAAATGCAACAGTCATCAAGTGTATTAAAGCTGACCACTCAAGAAAAACAAGTTGGCCATATAGAAATCTTTGAGCTGTAGGTAGAAGAAAAAACCATTTTTTTTGGAATAGACTTAGCAAAACAGAACTAAATCCCATTGCTGTAGCTAAAGTCCAACAAAAAAGAGCATCCTCTGGAACTCTTTTCCGATATATAAATCTATATCCCTCTATAAAAAAAGAAATCACCAACAAAATTAAAGAAAAAAGCAGAAAAAAACTACTCCAAGAAAAGAGATCATTTGTCCCACATAAAAACCAAACAACCCAAAGGCCAAGCAACACTCCAGGATAAGCTGCATGGGATAACACTTCAGCTATAAGACAATTTTCCAAAAAATATGCACAAAAACCAACTAAACCACAAATCCACCCCATCAGAAAGCTTCCAAAAAACGAAGGCAACATCAAGAGCAAAAAAGAGTAATTTGGTGGCATGGAAATCATCCTTTTAGATGAAACAAAACTGCTAATAGATTTAAGTTTATATTGTTGCGAAAAGAGGGCAAGAACTAGACTCGGCGATCTAATGGTCTCGGCATCTAATAATACAAAAAAGCAGGCAGCAATTTCTTCTCCCAAAATATTTTTTTAATAGACCAGGCGGAAGTGGCGGAATGGTAGACGCGCTACTTTGAGGTGGTAGTGAGAGAATTCTCGTGAGGGTTCGACTCCCTCCTTCCGCAGAAAAAGGCGGGGTGGATTGTTTGCGAGTTTTTTACGTCCATGAGGATAGACTTCCATCGGATAATCCGTTAGGTGGACATGTTTACGGTGTTGGCTTGCATCTTTCCAAGTTGGGCTGTGAAGTATGCCTTATCTTGATGTATGGCTCGTGGGCAGTAGAGAATCTTCATTCTTTTTACTTTGGACGTGAACCATTAACACCTATACGCAATTTGAAGCTATGGCCTGTTTTCTCTCTTTCCCCATTTGCACGTCTTATTGGCATACGCACAAGCTGGCCAATGCTTCGTCTGACTCGTTCTGTTGTGGACTTTACCCAACCAAACGTACTTTTATTTTCGGAGTGGAAAACTGCTAGATTCTTTCTACAATACCGAAACCCACACATTAAATACGTTCAAGAAATTCTTAATTTGCCGTTTTACCTTTCTTCCAATAAGGAGGATAAGAAAAGGGTTAGTCTCAATGAGCAAAAAACTATCTTAGAATTCAAGAATACACTTCATGCAACAGACCTTGTTATTGTTCCAACTGAAGAACTATTGAAACAGCTTCAAAGCCCTCCCTACTTCATGCGAGACATTACCATTAGGGTCTTGCCCCTAGCCTCTTCTGAGAATCGTCTGCCTAAAAAGTGCGACACTAATGATAAACTAATTAAGTTGTTCTATGTAGGTAACCTTGAGGAATGGAATGGACTTGATGATTTAGCGGTTGCTATGGAGGATTTACTCGATATCGAACTACACATAGTTACTCAAGACAAGAAGCGGCTATCTTCATTAAAATCAGCTATGGGATCGATTCTAGGATCGCATAGGTTCTTTATCCATAACCTTTCAAATTTCAAGAAAAAACGTGAGTTAGTATGCGAGGCTGACGCCTTTGTATCCCCTTTTAGAAATCATTCTCCATGTGTTTACGAGGGGCATCCCTCTCTTCCAGATTACATGGCATGGTGTCGTCCTATTTTGGCACCAAATTTTCCAGTTGTTAGGCAGCTTCTACCTAAAGGGCCATGGGAAGGGTTGCTTTACCAACATGGATCAATCGAATCGATGCGTGATAAGTTGAAATTATTTCAGAACCCTACATATCGATTTATGATCTCAGAGAGCCTTTACGATTTTCATTTAGAAAGATGTTCGGAACAGTGCAGAATTCGCCAAATGAAACGTCTTATAGAAACATGTCGATAATATTAGGCATCGACCCCGGTACTTTTTTAACTGGTTATGGAGTGCTCGAAGAGGGGGAAATCATAGACTGGGGGCTCTTCAAGCCCCCTACCCGAACAGACCCACATAAACGCCTTCTCATTATGGGTGAAGCATTTCGCACTGTTTTGGAAAAATATCGTCCAAATCGACTTGCTATTGAACAAACATTTGTGGGTAAATACCCCCGCACAGTAATTGCTTTATCACACTTAAGGGGAGTCTTTATTTTTTTGACAAAAGAGCGGGGTATCGATTTGGAAGAATACAGTGCTAAAGAAGTTAAAAATCTTGTTACTGGTCGAGGTGATAGCGATAAACAAATGATGATTCATGCGATCGCTAATAAATTCGACCTCAATCCTAAAACATTAAATGACAATTGTGCAGATGCGATTGCCCTTGCATACTTCTCACACCTGTTGAATAAGCAAGCTTGAGAGATATGATCGAGTCGATACAAGGCGTCATCATTAAAATTGAAAAAGACCTTCTCTCTATAAGATTGGGCCCCATACAAATTCAATTAAATTTCTTTGGGCACACACCTCCAATAAAAGGAGATGAAGTAGTTATCCTTACACATATGACCTGGAAAGAAGACGGTCCTCATCTGTACGGTTTTATAAATCCTGAAGAATTGGATCTATTTCAAAAATTAATAAAGATTCCAGGAATTGGCCCCAAAACAGCAGGATCCCTAATTAAAAAACTAGGGGCCAAAGAGGTTATTAGTGCCATTCAACGAGATGATGGGGAGGCTCTTTCCCAAGTTCGTGGTCTAAGTTTAAAAATCGCCAATAGAATACTTTTCGACTTAAAAGTAGAAAAAAGAAAATCCCGTGAATCATCTCCTTTATTGTGCCAAGAAGCGAAAAAGGCATTAATACAATTGGGTCTTTCTAGGCCTGAAGCTAATCAATTGATTCAAGATACATGGTCTGAAAATCCATCCGTACAATCTTCTGAAGAGCTTCTTCATTTAGCTCTCATGAGAATTCCACGGGTAGGATCAATCTCGCAAGATAATTCTAGTGATTTCTGAAGCGGAGAACTACATCTCAATTAGGGAAAACTAAGACAAAACCGAGCAGAAAGGGCAATCTTCTTTAATATGCATACGACTACGACAAAATTGTCTTCCCACTGAAATCATTTGCAAGTGGACTCGTGCCCATAGATATTTTGGTATTAAATGACATAATTCCATCTCTACTCCATTTCTAGACTTAGATTTGGCTAGATTCCATCTCTTTGCGCACCTAAAAACGTGAGTGTCTACTGGGAAAGCAGGTTGACCAAACCATTGCGATAGAACAACCGAAGCAGTCTTTCTACCAACTCCAGGCAGAGACTCAAGGTCAGTACGATTGGAGGGGACATGACCCGAATAGTAACGCAATAAAAGATCGGAAAGATTCCAAATAGACTCTGCCTTTCTTAAGCTCAACCCACAAGGACGAATAATTGCACGAATTTCATCCACTTCTAATTTAATCATTTTACCAGGAGAGTCAGCCCATTCAAAAAGAACTTTAGTTACTTTATTTACTCTATCATCGAAACATCTAGCAGACAATAAAACAGCAATAAGAAAGGTGTAAGAAGAAGACGCATCCAGAGTCGGAGAAGGATCTGGTGAAAACTTATCCAATAATTGGAAGAGAATATCAAAACGATTCTTTGCACTAGAACTACTCATATAGGTCAACAAAAAACCTTTTCTTAAATCTAATGAATCCATCTCTGGTAATAACCGAAGATCGTTTTTTCAATCCCTCTAAAGCTGATATAAAAAAAGCTGTTTTCAAGATTCCTTCAAAGGACGACATTTCATCATATGCAAACGAATAAAAAAATTTCTGTTTTTTATTTTCAGACCATCTATCTAAAGCACCTAAATACGCTAACTCTTCCTTAACTCCAGGGAATATATTTTGAATTGTTTTGTGAAATTGGTCGTGCTTAGTCAAAGTTACTGAAGGAAGCTCAAGCAAACCTTCTGAATTTTTCTGTACCAAGATAGCATGATCACGACGACATCGCAGAAGTAAAACAACTTCAAATGATGAAGGGGGCCACAAAACAATTCAAATGATGAAGGGGGCCGGCATCTTCCTTCCTCGAGTATGAAACCACGCAATTCCTCTCCAATGGAAGAACCAAACCAGAATGCTTGAACAGCGACCTCACATACTGGAAAGAGTCTGAATGCTTCCCTCTCTGAGTATGAGACAAATGTTCCATAAATAAAAGATTGAGAAACACATAGAGGAACTGGCAAAGCAGTTTCTAGTTCTGCCCAAACACAAATCATTCTAATTAATCGGTTTTTATGATCTCTATAATCGATTAAACCAAGGAATCCCCCAATTTGAGATGGAGGAACCGCTATTTGTGATCCAAGAATTCGAATAAAAGCATCTTTAATTGTCTCGAATGGATATCCAAATCCATTTGGCAATTCGAAACATACATTGCATTCACCTAAGGAGTCTTTTCTTTGCAAAAAAAGAACTTCCGAACGGTAGTGAAGGACAATGGTCAAAGCAAACAAAGTAGGTTGATCAATTCTCATTAGATCTGGCCAACTTTCTGCAGAGAAAGCAAACAATTCTTCTTCAAAAAGAAACACTACAAGATACTCGATCAGTTGGGTCTTAATCTCTACTTGCTCTATACTGCGGGTCCGTGTCCAATACAAGTCTGACGGGTGGTTTAATCTTCCCGATCTTCAAGTGAAACTATGTTCCGTTTGCATTTCAGCAATAGTCCCAAAATGAAGAGCGATACCACCAACTAGTTGTACATCAAATGGGACCATGTCCCATACGATAGTTTGACCTGTACAATTGATAGAAGCACCACAAAGACGTCGGCAAGCACATTTTACAAGAGCGTAAGCCTCAGGAAGAAGTTGTTCAAGACTTTCACCGTTTCTAAAACGTGCTTTTAGCAATTCTGTCTCAGCAGAAAGATCTGTTACATCTGATTCGACGATACGTCTTTCTGCAGCGTTAATTTTCTCTACGATCCTCCAGTACGTTTTGAGACGTCTTTCCTGAGCGGATCCAAATAGTTTCCTGAGCAAACGGAACATAG
>NZ_PPEU01000029.1:0-9971 GCF_003056015.1 Candidatus Similichlamydia epinepheli
TCGTTCGTATTCTTTCCATGAGAGGGTGCGCAATGGATATCAAAGGCTAGCTCAAAGCGCTCCACACAGGATGGTTTTACTAGAAGGGGAAAAGTCATCTAAAGAGCTTCTGCAAGATGCTTTGCAAGTATTGAAGAGCAGATGCTGCATCAAAAAAATATAATTTGTTTCTCTTTCAAATTTGGAAGATCTAAAGGAGCGCTGAGCGGATGTGGAGTTCATGAAACTTATTGGGCACGTGAACGTTTTAAAAATAGCACAAAATATTTGTAAGCATCGTCCTCGCGTACTCCTTTTTGAGGGACCTAAGGGGGTTGGGAAATGGCTTGCTGCGCGATACTTAGCGAAGCTTACTACTCCCAGTTATGCAATTCAAACTTTTGAGCCTACTGGTCAAATGCATACGTATTCCGTAGCTGAGATTGGTAATTTTTGCTCGTTTGTACATCTTTATCCTTGGAATAGTTCAACATCTTGTTTCATTTTTAATGATGTGGACAGGCTTACAACAGCAACAGCGTCTCATCTATTAAAAATTTTGGAAGAACCTCCGCATGCCAATTCGATCATAGTTTTGGTCTCGAGTTTTCCAGAACGTGTTCTTCCTACAATTCTTTCTCGTTGCATTCGTCTTCGATTTCATCTTTTGAGTTTGCAAGAGACATTGGATGTTTTAAAACAGAATAAAATCGAACTTCCTCCAGGTGAGATGGGGCGAAGGCTTCCTTTGCTGGGATCTCCTGGATCGATTGCATGTAGACTCGCCTTCTTTTCTGAGGGTTGGTATGACGTGATTGACTCTTTGACAAGAGAACTTCCTGTCCCAGGTGACGTTTTTCTCGAAAATTTGATGCGTCTCGAAAGGTTGGCTTGCGGCAAGTCAGAAGTGCTTGATCATCAAATGGAAAGGCTGGAGCTTTTTTGGGAGAGCTTGCTAGAGTCTCTGATATCATCATCTCCCGGGTTGAGAATCCCTACTTTGCATGTAGCGCATGCTCTTGCTCAGGCTAAGGAGGTGTCTCGTCGCGGGTTGCCTCCTAGATCTCTGTTAGAGTCTCTCTGGATAAAATGGAAGTTCGTCGATGTGTAAAGTAGTCATACGGAACGTTGACAGCTAGAGATGAACATGACGAAGTGTACAAACAATACCAAGTCTTTTGAAGGGATTTCATTAAAGGAGGGAGTTAATGAAAAATCTTTTTCCCTGCTGGAGCTCCCTTCTTTGGAGATGGAGAAACGCATTGACGTTCTTCCATTGCCTAAAAGTTTATCTAAATTTCTTTATCGATCTGGATTTCTTAGAATTAGGGATATATTAGATCAACCTAATTTTCTTTCTTTACAAGGATCGTTAACACAGTCTGATTGGGAATGCCTAAGAAATGAATTAGAAAAGAGAAGTGTTCTGAAAAGAACGCTTTTGTTTGAGAACAGAAAGCTTCTTGTTCTAATCTTGACTGAATTGGCAACTTGCTCTTCTCCGAGAGGTATCGATTCATTATTAGATGAAGAATTGACTCGACTCTCTTCTTACTTGGTAGATCAATCCGCTTCACTCAGCCCTTCTACATATGTTGCGCTTGTTCGCTGGTTAGAGAACGTTCTTCAAACTGTTACAAATCATCTTCTTGTTCCATGGCTTCGCGAAAGGGGAGGAATTGGGACTGCTGAAGAGATTAATTATTGGATGTCCTTGCGCTCGGAGGAGCCTTCGCTTGGCCCTATTTTAAAAAATGTCTTAGTAAGAGGGTTTATGTGGGACTCTTTTATTTGGGGACCATATTTACATGCGGTGAAACTTAAATGGTGTGAAGGTGTAACTTGGTACGTTATAGGTCACGAAAAAATTCAGTTTTTACATGATCTATTTGAACTTTTAAATCTCTGCTTTTATAAGCGCGGACAGTTATACAAATTTGATTATGTTCTCCAACTTATTCAAAGAGAAGTCGCTCCACAAGGTGTTGAATTACGTGGGTTGTTGCCTCGACTGTTTGCATCAATACCAGGACTGAGGATGGTTCGAACTCCGGACTGTCTTTTAGTTGAGAAGTCAGGTTCCAGTGGATTCTTTCTTGACCAGTAGGGACTATCGTGTGAGAATGGTCACCTTCCTGCATAGGCCCAGGTGGTGAAATTGGTAGACACGTCAGACTTAGGATCTGGTGCCGAGAGGCGTATAGGTTCAAATCCTATCTTGGGCATCTCTTAAAAAGGTTGGGCTGGGGGAAATTTATGATTTGTCTCTTTGCCTCTTTGCTTACTTCTTGCGTGAGAGCTGCGCTTGGGTTTCTTTGGTTTTGGTTAGTTTCCAGAGAGTCTATATTTTCTAATCTTGGCATTCCGAAAAAATCTTCTGTGTTGGTTTTGTGGATGATTCCGGTGTGGTTGTCTTTTGATTTAGCTAATCTTTATTGGATTCTTCGCTATGATCCCTCATTTCAAAGAGCTTTGTTCGAGGCTAATTTGTTAGGTGGGTTTGTATATATGGTTTTCAATTGCACAATGTTGGCGCTTTTGGAAAGTTGGACAGCGAGTTTTGCTCTTTTAGATCTTGCTTTTGGAATGTTGAGTAATGTCTTACTTGTAGCATTACATTTCTATCTTCGTGCTTTTATGATGGGGTTACCGATCGTTTGAAATTTTTTGAAAGGCCCATGAAGTGATTAATGAAAATCCTAACATTAGGACTGCGAGGGTATCTACGATTGGGGGGAATCCATTACGTATCATTCCATAAATTTCAAGGGGAAGAGTTGGTGAAGTTGGTCCGGACAAAAAGAAGGTTAGTACAAACTCGTCAATAGAAATTGTGAATGCAAGAATAGAGCTGGCGATGATTGTAGGTCGTATGAGAGGCAAAATTATTTCTGTTAATATTGTTTTGGGCGGTGCCCCCAAGTCTTGAGCGGCTTCTATCATGGAAAAATCGATTAGAGCGAGCCTAGAAAAAATTGATTGCAGCACGTAGACAATTGAGAAAACCGAATGTGCAACAATAATAGTTACAATTCCTAGTCCAGCTTTGACAAAAGAAAAAAAGAGTAAGAGTCCAACGGCTAATTGCAAGTCTGGTACAGTAAGAATCATTTTGTTCAAAAAGAACGTAGCTTGTTTTAGTGGCCAGTTTTTAGAAAAATGGCATGATAAAGCAGCACAGGTTCCAATAGGAACAGAAATAATAGTTGATAAGCAGGCGATAAAAATGGAATTTCTCATTGCGACCCAGATTGAGCCTTCAGATAAAAGTCCTTTGTACCATTTTAGTGTAAACCCACCCCACTCTGCACCAGATCGGCAAACATTGAACGAGTTGACCACAAGAACAAAAATAGGAGCGTAGCAAAATCCAATAACGCTCCATGCAATGACGCGAGTACATCTTTTCATTGGCATATTAGTTGTCCATTTTTCTACTGGTATTATTGAAAAATTTGTAGAAAAGTAACGTGCAGAAAATTGCTACGAAAGAACTGATCAAAGATACAGCTGATCCAATCGGAAGGTTGCGTTGTAATAGTATCTGTCGGACTATTTTGTTTCCGATCATTTCACACGATGTCCCACCTATAAGGCTCGAAAAAGCATAAGAGCTAATTGTCTGCAAGAAAACTGTTACTAATGATTGTAATATGCCAAATTTAATTCCAGGAATGAAGATATAAAGAAAGGCGTAAATTGTAGAAGCTCCCAAATCAGATGCTGCTTCCATAAGAGAAAAATCAAAACGATCTGCTGATGCATAAATCGGCAGCACAGCGAATGGAATCGAAACATGAATCATCGTTAGTAAAACGGCTCCTTTAGAGTACAGCAAGACACTTTCTGGGGAGATTAGTCTTAAATAAACAAGAAGTGACTTTAAAAATCCTTCCGGATGTAGAAGGATTTTCCAACAAAATATTCTAAGAAGAAAACTTGTCCAAAAGACGTTCATTATCAAGAAGATGACTCTAAGCCTTTTATGTCGTGGAAGGGTAGCGATGTAATAACCGGTTGGTATTGCCAATCCAACTGAAATAAGACAACATATTGCACTGATAATAAGAGTGCGAACTAGTATAGCAAGAAAGTTAGGTGTTTGGAAGGCCGCAACAAATGTAGAGAAAGTCCATCCAGCTAGTATTTCTCCATAGATATTTGCTTCGTGAAATGCGACCCATACAACTGTTAGTAGAGGAACAATAAAAAAAGTACCATTCCATATCAAAATTGGAATGAACCCAAGAAGCTCATATAAACATCTTTTTCTAGAATGTATGCTCTTCACTTCTATATTCCATCTTCGTCTTGCATGCCTTCTAAAATATATCCATCATCTGCAGACCAAGACAACCAAACTTGATTACCCCATTCGATACGTTGTTCATCGAGCAAGAAATGGTTGTGTTGCCGAAGAACGGATATTCTATGTGAGCCTACGCGGATCCAATATTTAGTATGAGATCCTAAATAGATAATGTCTTCGACTTGACCTGAAATAACGTTATCGAGTGGTGGCCTGTTTGGTTTTTCTAGACTGATATAAAACTTTTCAGGACGAACACTTAAGCATATTGAAGAGCCATTGAGAAGGTGACGGTCTTTGTAGCACGTAAGTTGCCCAAACTCAGCTACATCTACTAAAAAATAATCATCGAAATTGTGATGCTTGACTTCTCCTTTAAAAAAATTTGTGTCTCCAATGAATGCAGCAACAAATCTATTCTTAGGTGCTTCGTAAATTTCTGCAGGTGTTCCGATTTGTTCAATTTTCCCTTTATTCATGATAGCAATACGATCACTTATCCCCATTGCTTCTGATTGATCGTGAGTTACAAATAGGAACGTAATCTCCACTTCGTCATGAATTTGATCAAGTTCAAGAAGCATCTTTTGTCTTAATTTCAAATCTAAAGCAGCTAAAGGCTCATCTAATAGAAGCACCTGTGGCTTCATGATTAATGCTCTACCAATTGCCACTCGCTGCTTTTGCCCTCCACTTAACTCTTCAGGTAATTTTTGCGCGTGTTCGCTCATTTGAATAAGAGAAAGCATTCGATTTGCGGCCTCTTCTCTCTCTTTGTGAGGGGCTCCTTGCACTTTCATTCCGAATTCAATGTTTTCCAGAACAGTTAAATGCGGGAATAAAGCATAGCTTTGGAATATGGTGTTAACTTTGCGTTTGTTTGCAGGTAAACTTGTAATATCTTCTGACGCTAGCACGATTGATCCTGAATCTGGAGTTTCAAATCCAGCGATCATTCTTAATAACGAAGTTTTTCCACTTCCGCTTGGTCCTAATATAGAAAAAATCTCTCCTCGCTTCACAGACAGCTCACGGATGTCGATTATGCAAATTCCGTTTAGGGATTTTTTCAAATTAGAAAGGAACAAAAACGAATCCAACACGATCACCCCTATCCTACACTTGGTGGAAGGATACCAATTTATGATTAGAAAGTCCCGATGTTCTAAATATGGAAAAATCAAGTTTTTTATTGCTCAATAAAAATTATCTCAGGGTCTATTTAATAATTTTTATTAAGAGGGTAGATTTTTTTTAATTTAAGTTTTATAATTCTTTTTATAAAGCTTGTGCGTTATGAGCTTTTGCTAAATTTCCTATTGCCTTGTTCTAAGGCGATTCCCACTTTTTTCCTTCTATTTAAAAAAATCTTCTCTGACGGATTTCGCCGTTTTCTCTTGTTAAAGAACAATCTTTAATTTCCAAAATTTCTTGTCTTTTTCTCGTATCTTTTTGCTCTGAGGTATTCTTATGATTAATAGAATTAATCCCAATCCAACTCCGCCTTCTACAGTTACTACAATATCTGAGCAAGTTGATGCTGAGAGTTCCTCTTCTGAATCTGCGTCTGTGCAGCATGGATCAGATGTTCCAGACACATTAAATATGGCAGTTATAGAAACTCCAATTTTGATGGGGCGTAATGTTAGGGTATTAAGAATCGACCCATCAGATGTGCATGCAAACGCTTCTGGTAGTACATCTCAAGTCGATATTAATCATGGTGGAAGGAGGCAACGCAGATCAAGTCTTCCGGAAAGTAATTTACAGGCTGATGTTTCTGCTTTTCTAGCTAGTAGTACATCCCAAGCCGATAATAGTCGAGGGAATCAACGCAGGAGAGTAAGTCTTCCAGCAGGTGATCTACAGGCTGATGTTTCTTTGCTACTCGACAGAATGTCTCAAGCCAATAGTAGTCATGGTCGAGGGCATCAACGAAGAGTAAGTTTTTTACCAGATGATTTACAGACGAATGCCTTGCTATTTGATAATGCATTCCCAGTCAATAGTAATCGGGGGAATCAACGCAGAGTAAGTCTTCCAGCAGGTAATTTACAGGCGGATATTTCTGTGCTACTTGAGAATATGTCCCAAGTCAATAATGATCGAACGAACCAACGCAGAGCAAGTCTTCCAGCAGGTGATTTAATAGGGAGTGTTTCTGCTTTTCTAGCTAGTACATCCCAAGCCGATGATAGTCGAGGGAATCAACGCAGAGAAAGTCCTTCTTCGGATACTGGGCCTTTGAATTCTGATTATTCATGCGCTTTTGGCCGTGAAGTGGATTCAATTTTGAGGAGTGGAAACGGGCATGCACAAAAAGTAGTTAGGGGATTAACTGCAGGGGTAAGTTTAGCTGCAGCAGCATTCCTTGTGAGCACTCTAGCTAGCACTAGATCAGATTGGGTTGGTTACTCTGTTGCTGCCGCAACTGCATTCACCGCACAAGTTCTATTTTCCTCTAATCCTTTGAATGGCATTTCTTTTTTTATATCCAAAATTGCTAGGTCTTTTGGAGGGGGCGGCAATAATGAAGATAGTGTAGACGGAGCTTCTACTCCTCCTCCACAAGGACGTTTTAGGCGTTTGTCTGGTGCTATTATGTCTCGTCTGCGAGCAATGGGAAATTCAGGAGCAGAGGAACTTAGAAATTCGACAAGGGTATGTCAAGTTCGCGGGAAACTTGTGCCTATTGACAGGCTGTTGAGAGAAAATCCAAGTGATTGGGGAGATATATTGAGTAGTGGTCGGGCATTGCTACTTTCAATGCTTCTGTCAATGTATGCGATTAGTGTCTTATCTTATGCTGCAGTGGTTGACAGACCTAGTAGGGTTGAGACGAATCAAAATTCAAATGCAACAACTTCTGCAACAGCTTCACCACTTACCAGCTCCTCAGTTGCTCCATCTACAAGTTCAGCTTTTGTAACAACGCCCAGCAATCGCTCAGATATTCCAGAAGGTGGAGGGTTAATTCCTGGTAATTTCTTAATCGATGAACTTGGTCCAGAGGTCACTTTGTTGACTTGTCACATAATGAATATTTTGTGCTGCGTTAACAGGTTTTTCAACATCAGAAGTCATGGGATAAGGATTAGAGAGCTAATCGAAGATAGAGAAATCTCAGAGAGGTTCAATGCCAGAATTGCTATTCCTTCTATTTTGAGACATCCAAGTGTTGAAGATGAGGAAAGTTTATATGATGTCGTTGTCCCTACTACATCGGCTGAGGCTCCTAGCACATCAACAATTGTTCAGATGGAGCCTTTACAGCGGACGGAAGTTTCAGAACAAATATTTGTCGCTTCTCAAGCCTCAATGAGTATGTCAAACAGCGTTTCAATTGCAATGCCAACTATTCAAGAAGAGGAAGAGGAAGAAGAGGAAGAAGAAGAGGTTTTCTTCGATGCACCATCTGATATGGAATCAACTCGTGGAACAGGTTCATTTATTGTCCCTCCACCTGAAGAATTTTCTGACACTTTTTTCGATGCAAGATCTGATAGTGTAGATTCTCAAGGAAGTTTTTCTTTGGAAGATGCATTGGAAGACGCAGTAGATAATGACGGTGGTGTAGTAATTATTGAAGTTCCAGGTGAAAATGGTGGCCCTTTTGAAAGACTTGGCCCTTATAGAGTTGCTAGTAGAAACCTCTACAGTTTCTTTTCTGCAAATGGTAGCCCTTCTTCCGTAGAGATGACTTCTAGTACGCAGCCTGATTCTAGGTTTTCTGATAATTCTGAAGTACATGGTGCAGTTGGCGGACAAGATAGTGATCAAAGCACCAGCACTTCGCCTGATTCTTCCCCCAAGGAAGGAGGAAAGAGGAAGAAAAAGACTAAGCATGTGACGCTAGTTTAAGTTTTCTTCGGGGGAGTGACTCTTTGTCAGATCATCGATCTGAAATAAAACAAATTATGCTACAATCATTATTGAGACGTTACTCTCCATCTAGCTTGATGTTTACTGTCTCAGTCTATCCGAGGGTCGTTCCCTCCCCCCTCCAGCACAATTTCCCATTTTTCTATAAAAATTAATTAGCTACAAATTGCGGTGCCATACCTATGTTCATTAATTTTCAGCCGATTGTGACGCTTCGCGCTTTGAAACGAACTATTTTTTCTTTGCTTGTGACATGTGCTTTCATACCATGCGCCATTCTTTTGGGGATAGAAGGTTCAGAGACACAAATGTCAGATCTTTTCATTAAGGAGGAGGAATGGGCAAAAGACGGTTCCGAACGACACGCTAATATTCTCATGGTTAATTTTGTAAATTCTGAATGTGAGATAATGAAGTGGGCAAAAAAAGGGCTAGACCAATCAAAATGTTTGATGATAATGCTTTCCTCTAATGCAACACCGGTCAAACATCTATCTGAAAAATCTATAAAGCGGTTACAGAGTGAAGTTTTTATCTTAAGGTCAACTTCAGAAGTTATACGTAATAGTTTTCGAATACCGATTGAGGATGGAGAGAACTCAAGTATTGTACTTGCTTGTCCTATGGAAATAAGTAAGGAGGGTGAGTTGGTCATTCACTGGCTGGTTTTGGATGACAAGCCAGAGATTCTTGAGAAAGTTATGACTTATAGAGAGTCACTCAAGATGTTCTTCTTAAATTTGGTAAATGCTCCAAAAGAGGTCTCTAAGCAGCAAAGCAATACAGATTTTGATTCGAAAAAATAAAATTAAATGATTTAGGTACAACTGTATAAGGAACGTCTAATCATGAAATAGTCTAAATTGTGATTCGTGTTAGAAAGCTCGTTGATTTCAGATGAAGTAAAAATATAAATATTTGTAAAATGAGCCATCGCCTGTTTGTCTTCAAGAAGTCAAATTGTTGTTCGTTTTGAGGTGTTCTAATGCAAGGTTTGGTTTTCTTCTTATGTCCATTTCAGGTTCCAAAATGATTTCAGTGTCTAAGTTGATACTTCAGGTTAAAGTTCTGGCGCTAGTCCTTTTCCCTATTTATCAACTCGAATCCTCAGATAGTGTTTTCTTGGAATCTTTTGTCGACTTCATCAAAAATGTCTACTTTGATGAGGATTTAAAAGATAATAAGGTGTGCTCTAGCGTTCACTGTAATGAGCATTCAGAAATACCGAAAGATGCAGACGATTTTTTCGTAGATCCGGAGGTTCGCCTTGGACCCGGTTTGTATACTGAAAGAGAATCAAAAGTCAATAGTTATAAAAGTTACAATTTTGAAGATCGGATTGTTTCTAATTTTAGAGAATCTGAGGATATTTCCATTTGCAGTGATACAGACATTGCCTCGCACTTTGAGAAGGTTACTTCGGCAGAGGGAGGTGTCTTTGTGACAGGTTTCGCAAATAACGAAACTGAGCTTCTTGGATGGTGTAAAGATGCGGCTTTATCAGATAAGGCGCTGTTCGTCATTGTAGACAATCCTAAATGTTACTTTGACAATCTAACACTTGCTGGTCAAGAACATCTGCAAAACGCTACTTATGTCGTAAAAAGCAATGCTTCTGTTCTGTCCAAAACTTGTCGCTTCTATGAAACTCATAAAACAATTGGGGCATTGATTCGATCTACTTTTGACGATGTGAAGAATGGTATTTTCATTGAATGGATTACCATTCATCAAGATCAACGTCTTTTTATTGATTTGATGAACAGTAAAGTTCGAGTTAATGACTTCTTCCATGTTTTTA
>NZ_PPEU01000030.1:0-9141 GCF_003056015.1 Candidatus Similichlamydia epinepheli
CTACGTTAACCTTCAAGGCGCCATTCACAAAAGACTTTTTTCATCTCACTTTTAGAAGAAGTTCCAAATATATTTTTCTGGCGATTATGATTGTAGCTTTTCTTTTGTGTATATGTAAGTACATGAATGCAATTTTCTTTTTTATAAAGATATTAAAAAGAGAAGATGTAGACCTTCAAGAGGATCTTCAAAAAAATAAAGAGCCAAGAACAGACGATTCATGTACCGAAAAACCAAAACAAAAAACTGAATACGCACTTGAAAGCGATCATCAACGTGTTATGCTCGAACAGTCACAAAGAAGAAGGCTGGAAATCTGAAAGAGTCCCTATTCATTTGAATAGGTCATTTTTTCCTTGAAAACCAACGCCTCTTCTTCCCTCCGTCTTTTTCATCTTTCCCTTGCTCTTTAGGATCTTGTTTCACTGCAGGCGACGTCTCAGAAGCAGGATCTCCAGGTGTAGTTTTTTCAGGTTTGGAAGATGGCTTAGGTCCGGGCAAGGTCGTTGCTTCTTTCTTAGGAGGAGTAGGAGCCGCTGGCGCCGTATCAGCTACTGGTGTAGGAGCCGCTGATGTTGAAGGCTCAAGAGATGGCTTAGCAGTTGGCGATGATTTTTTAGTTCGTGATGGCATTTGTTCGATTGCTAACGCAAGTGCCTTTTCAAGATCTCCTTTAGTTTTGTCAAGTTTCTTATCTATCTTTTCTTCAAGCCTTCTTTCTAGTTTTTCGAGTTTGGCAATGCTACTTTCGCAAGATTTTTTGACTTTGCTCATGCTGCTCAATGCATCATTTACTTCATCCATCTTATCATCTACATCGTCCATTTTAACATCTACGCGCTCTTGCACCTTTTTCTCAATTTCTTCGCTTTTTTCTTCGAGTTTGTCTGAGAAAGAATCAATCACGAATAAGCAAAGTCTTTTTAAGCAGTTAAATATACAAAACAAAAATAGTGCTAGTAGAATGAATAAGAAAAGGCCCTTGAAGATTTGTGAAAACGAAAAACAAGACTCTTTGGTTAAAGAAGCCGCATTCATACTTGCAAGTCTAACAGAACTCGGCACTGACTTTGATGATGAAACCGATTCTGTGGCCAAGGTAGCTAGTTTAGATGGAGCGAATTTAGATGGTAATGTCGCCGCATGTTTCCCGGTCAACGCAATTATAGGGTATACCTTCTTCGCTGGGGCAAGGGGGATAGAGGCTCTAAATCCAGGACTTATCGCATTCCCAAAGGAAAACATTCGAAAAAAAGTGTTCATATCGCTCTGCTACCTAGTGATTGAAAAGCGGGCTTGGAAACGACCTTGCAATCTATTTGCTGAGGTGCATCCATTATTGCTCATTCATCGAATGAAATTTTATGTGTATTCATTCGAAGAATTTTCTCATGGCGCGCGGATTGTAACGTACAGAGCATTTTCAATGCTAGTGAAGGCTTTGCGTGGGAAATTCTGCTTATTTTCTATAACAACTTTACTTTGCAAAACGACTTAAATAACGATATGAAATATGCGATGTTTTCAAATTCATATGAAAATAAATTATATTGATTTAATCCACGCTTTGCATGGCTCATAATCCCCAAATGTATCTTTTGCATGCCTTCTAATGCTCAGAGGACTAATTTCGATATAGTTTGTATAGATAACAAAATACCGATTAGAACATATCAAATTAAATTCTAATCTGGAATGCGATAAGCAAAACAATCGATCTATCGAACGAGCCATAATGCACAAAACCGTTTGTTTGCTAGTTGTGGACTTTAGACTATACATGAATGGGAAGGCTTGGAATGAGGTCACATGACGCTTTCTTGGCGAGCCAGATTGATATTTGTTATGCTCTGGCTTTGCGAGTTAATATTTTAAAATGTATATATATCATCTTCTTACCCATTTGCTTTGTTAATCTGTTCCTTCACGCTGAGTTGTATCAGGCGATGATGCTTCAGTTTCTCTTTGTGATTCATCTTCTTCTGGTGATGACTCTGTATGTGGCGTTTGCCCTTGTGTAGCACTCCTGTCCATTAAATTATCAAACATACTACTCAATGAAAATTCCATTTCACGTTGTAAATCATTTTCAATTAACCTAAGACCTTGATATGCCCTCTCTAGAAGGTCACTATGAATTTCCCTCAATCTTATTCTCATTTCGTTTAGCAGATAGTCAGCCATGCTATTAAGTCCGTATGAAAAGTCGTATTTCAGCTCATCATTGATAATGTGGAGGTGTTCATAGATTGTGTTTTGCATTTCTATTTCAAGTCGGCCAATCCTTTCTGATATCGAAGATATAATCTCATATGAATTATGAAATTTCTTATCAATTTCACTGTTCAGTTCATCAATTTTGGCTCGTAGATTTCTGTCAATCTCATCAAGCCTTGAATTCATTTGCTCTCGTAATTTTTGTTCAATGATTTGAGCTTGTTCATCTACTTTGGTGAAGAAATATTTTGTTATTCGTGCGATGGCCTTCTTCAGTACTCTAAATAAGAGTAAGAGAAAAAGTACAATTAAAAGTATCAGACAAATACACTTAATTTTTCTTTGAAAATCGATAGACTTTACTGAAAGAAAAGAAGATGAATTCATGCCTTGAAGAGTAGATTTTGCTCCAAATGGGAGGTTGAAACCTCTCCGAATTATCATAGTCAGTCTGAAAAATGTTTTTATTGGCGTAAACGTGGTGTTCTGTGTCTGTCCATATATTATTGGATTCTTAAAGAAGTTTTTTTGAAAAAAGGCTCGCACGTTACTCTCAAGTATTTTATTGATTCTGCTTGTGAAAAAGGATAGTAGTGTAGTCTTTCGTTAAAGAGAGGAATTTATGGCTTTAAAATAGAACATTGTATGTTGCGAATATGAATATCTTACGATGCGATATGTGTAAATAATATAGATTCAGATTTCATGAAGATAATTGAGACGATTTAACATATAATCACAAATTATGATTTGTCTTGACGTTTTGATGTGCCTTTACTACTTTCGGCCGCACGGCTTGATCTAAGTCTTAGGTTAAGTTCTTCTAGAAGAGATTCTTGCAAATTTTGCAACCTGGTCTCCAGAGCTTGTTCTAAGCTAATGACTCTAGCAGCTAATCTAGCCTCTAACTCGCGTTGACTATCAAGCAGACTGGCTTGTTCACTTTTTTTCAGTTTTTTAAATGATTTTGTTTTGCTTTCTTGTAATGCATCTTCGAGATCTTTTATTTTCCCATTGATGCTTGCTACATCGCCACTCATATTGCTAGTAACGGTTTCTAACTGACTTTTAAGACTTTCGATTTGCTTCACAAGATTATTAATTTTCTTATCTATATTTTGATGAATTTTTTGCAAATCTTTAGCAAGGCCAGATGTAATTTGTCCATGAAGTTCTTTGCACATGTTCTTTATGCTTCGTGCGACTTCATCTTTCATGCTTCTGCGAATTTCTTCTGCGCCAGACAAATCAATAGGTTTTAACTCTTTATCTGGACTAACTGGAGGCAATGTCTTGGGTTTGGTCTTTGACGGAGGTGAAGGTGGAGGTGGTTGTTCAGGATATAGGCATTTTAAAATGATTGGATACAGTTTTTTCATACACCAAATTAAACAAAATAAGAAAAACGAAATAGCAAAGAATAAATAAATGTAATTTAAACTTTTACCAAATGGAGGAATGTTATATTTAATATGCTCAGGTGTTGCTCTTAGTAAATGTGAAGTCTCTGATACAGCACGTTCAAAAACATGCCTTTTAAGAAAAAAATAATTGCATTTGTTTGTTTGTAAAAAAGGCCTGTATAGAGGCCCTATTGGACAATAAGAGAATATTTTTCTACAACATGCATACATGATATTTCACTGTTTGTAATACGAAAGTTCGACAAAGGCTCTGGTGTTTTCCCAATAGATCGGAACTTATTAAAGAATAGGTGTCATAACGTACACACGAGAATTTACGACTTCTCTTTTTGGAAAGAGATCTATTTTGTTGTTCTGGATCATTCATATTATACCATTCGTCAATCGAATGCTATATATACAAATAACATATACGAAGATGTCACTAATATAGTTAAGCAATTGCAACTTGAATTCACTCACGATGTATCTCTGCTACTTCCCGTGTCTGCTGTATTGATTCAACTCTTTGTGTAAGCTCTGCCATAATCAGCTCATACATTATTTGCAATCTTCCATCCAGGGCTCGTCCTGATTGAATTGCTGTATTATTTGCTCTTTCAAGTTTTTTTATTTTTTTATTAATGCTCGCTATGTCCTGTTTCAATCCACTAGAAGCGATGTTTATTTTATTAAGCTCATTTATTTGCTGTTGAAGCTTGTCTATATTTTGTTGAATAGTTTGCAGATTATTTTGAGTAAGTGATTTAGGCCATAGTAGCTTTGAAATAGTTGAGTACAGCTTTTTCATGCATCCAATCAGACAAAGCAAGCAAAACAGCAATAAATATAATTTGAAATATTTATTAAATGAAGGAATATATATTTAATATGCTTGGTCATTGCCTTTCGTAAAGGTAAAATCTCTGATACAGCACTTTCAAAAACATATCTTTTAAGAAAGAAATAATTGCATTTGTTTGTAAGAAAAACTTGTGCGCAGGCCTTATTGGACAACAAGAGAACATTTTTCTACAACATGCATACATGCTGTTTACACTGATTGTAATACTGAAGCTCGATCATTAAAGAGGTTCCGGTGTTTTTTTAGAATAGTTGAATTTTAGTAAATTGTATAAGATATCTGCATGACATATACACAAGTACATTACATGAATCCGAATTCATACTTTTATGGCTTTCTCTTCGGACGAGTGAGCTGTTTTGTTGTAGTGAAATCCATGTGTAAGTTATTGCCATAATCAGCTCCTACGTTATTTGCAATCCATCTTCCATGACTTGTTGGTTTCTTTTTAAGAAAGTAGACCATTTGGATCAGGGTGGAGAGAGTCGAATGAATTTTGAATTTGATCTAAAACAGTATGTGTATAACGTTCTGTTGTGGATATGTCTGCATGTCCCAGTAATTCTTGGATTACACGAATATTGGCTCCATTAATGAGAAGATGCGTTGCAAAACTGTGTCTTAGGCTGTGTGGAGAGATTGTTTTAGAACAAACCATAGCAGATAGATCTCTAATACGTTTCCATGCTTGTTCTCTGGTCATTCTTCTTTTTCTTTTATTCAAAAGTAAAGAATCAGTCGACGGTTTGTGATCTTTTCTTTTCTCTAAATATAGAATTAAGTCTTTATTAAATGATTCTTGAAGAGGAACTAAACGTTCTTTTTTGCCTTTCCCATATACACGTAGAACGTCTCCTTGAATAGCATCTAGATTTAACTGGCACGCTTCAGATACTCGTAGACCGTGTCCATAGAGAAGATGTATGAGAATACGATCTCTTAAAGAGAAAAACGACATTCCATTGCATGCATTTAATAGTGCCATAGCATCTTCTAATGGAATGGATTTTGGTAAACGATCACGAAAAACAGGTGTGGAAATAAGATCAGGGGGAGATCTTGTATGAGAGGGCCAAATACATTCTGTCTTTAAAAAATTCCAAAATGATCTAAGAGATTCGATCTTTCTTTTAATGGAAGAAGGGCGAAGATTGTTTTGTATTTGTTTAAGAAATTTAAGCAAATGCTCTTGAGTTACTTCAACAGGTGAACAAACCTTAGAAAAAGATAAGAATTGTCTTGTGTCACTAACATATGCCTTTTTTGTTTCTACTGAATATCCAAGTTCTCTAAGTAGAAAATGACCAAAATCTATCAAAAGAAGTTCGCATGTAGAATTTCTTATATTAGCTTCAAAGTTTTTAATTCTTCTTTTAACCATTGATTTTGTGTCTTCTCAAGAGCTCCGCTTTCATTAAGCCACTTCAGATATGATGAAGGAATTTCTTGTAGTGGTTTACCATGATGTTTTCCAAAAGGCATAATGCCTTTTGATACTCTATCTGCAACGTCTGGCTCATCTAATTTTTTCAGTATTATCTCAAGAGGTAAATCACCTACTAGATCAGAAAAGACTTCAAATAGAGTTAAAACGTCATCCATAGCTCTATGGGCCTGATTGTTAGGAATTCCAAATGTCTCTCTTAAAAATTGTAGAGAATGACGAGGTAGGTCAGATCGGTATTTTCTTGCCCATTGTAAAGTGTCAACAGTTAGCCAATGTTTTGGCAAATCTAGATCAAAACGCTTGAGTTCGTTTTCTATGAATGGAATATCAAACTGTTTACCATTATGAGCAATCAAGACTGGCGTACCTTCCATGCTACAAAATTTTAAGAAGTCAGATCCAATTTTATCAAAAGAAGGTGCTTCTGCCACCATGTGGTCATAGATGCCGTGAATTGCAGACGCATCAGAAGGAATCTGTTGCCCTGGGCAGACCAAGGATGTAAACTTTTCTCCACTTGCTGGACAAAACGCAGCGATTTCGACGATCCGATCTTTATTCAAGTCAAGTCCGGTCGTTTCGATGTCAAAAAAAACAGCATTAAGTTGCAATGGGGTTCTCCCAATCATTTACTTAAACTAAGAAGGATCTTTACCGTTGGGAGGGATTTTGTCTACACTGGTCATTGATTTTTCTTCTCGTCAGCTTGTTTGCGCTGTATGCAATGAAGAGAACTTACTTGCTGGAGGAGTATTTCATAACATTTCTTCGTGTGATCAACTTCCAATCCAGTTACACGAAGTTATTCAATCTTGTTCTGTTGACCGGATAGTTTTGGGACATGGGCCTGGATCGTATACAGGGATACGAGTCTCTTCAGTTGTTGCTCAAACATTCGGTTACTGCAAGCAAATCCCTATATTTCCAGTTTGTAGCTTAAAAGGACTCCTTACAAAAAATCTGTCAGCACAAGATTATCTTCTCATTGCTATGACAGGTCGATCGCGTTATCATGGTATTCGTTTTAATGCAGATATGCTTTGTTGGGGGGAGCCTTCTGTCTATTCTTGGGGACAAATCGAAACGATTATCTCTGAACGTCAGTTTGAAATTTGCGCCTCTTTTCCCGCGCCTTTTTCACCAAGTAATTGGCAACAGGTGGAATTAGACCCTATAGCACTTATTCGAGAGGCATCTCCCGTTGGTCTGCACCCAAGCAATCTTTATGAAGGGCTTGAAATGCATTACACTATTGAAGCTCCAACCTTGTAAGGGTTATTCTCGAGCATTTATCGGGGTTGAAACTTTATTTTTGACCTATTTAAGATCGACTTGAGGTTAGTGGGTATAGGTAGCTGTTTGAACACGTTTTCGTGAGGGGTTGTAGGGAGTCCAAGGTGGTGATGCATCTATTTGCGTCGTGTGTTGCGATTCGCTTATGGATAAAATTGTGTGCTATCTTGGTTTTCTTGTGTTTTTAGTAAAGGAGATTCGATCCAGAATGTCGTATGTCAAGTTGCGCCCGGGAGATTCCTTGGACAAGGCTCTGAGAACCTTAAAGAAAAAATTAGATAAGGAAGGTGTAATGAAATGTGCTCGAGCACGTCGTTTCTATGACAAACCTTCCGTAAAAAGAAGAGCGAAATCAAAGGCGGCTCTTAAATACAAAAGATAGGCTCCGTTTCGGAGTCTTTTTCCGAGTAACACGTTCTACCATTGTGATCTATGAGTGATTATTACGATTTGTTAGGAATTTCCAAAACAGCTTCCGAAGAGGAGATCAAAAAGGCTTATCGGAAGCAGGCCGTCAGATATCATCCGGACAAGAATCCGGACGATGTTGAAGCAGAGAAAAAATTTAAGGAAATCTCTGAGGCCTATGAAGTCCTAAGCAATCCTGAAAAACGGCAAATGTATGACAGGTACGGCAAAGAAGGGCTTCAGTCTGGTGGTTTTGGCGATGCTGGATTTGGCAACTTTTCATCGATGGAAGACGCCCTCAGGACTTTCATGGGGGCTTTTGGTGGAGGAGGCGATTCCCTTTTCGATCTCTTTGGTGGTGGAGGAGAGGTGCATGCTCAGCAAAGAAAATATCCAGATAAGAAGGTGTCCGTTTCTATTTCATTTGAAGAGGCTTTTCGTGGAGTCAGCAAGACTTTAGTAATAAGTGGTTGGATTCCGTGTGCGAAATGTGATGCAACAGGTGCCGCTTCAAAATCTGATATTCGTACATGTTCGGCATGTAATGGAACTGGGCAGACGGTTCAGACAAGAGGCTTTTTTACAATGGCTATGACTTGTGGCCATTGTCGTGGAGAGGGCAAACGAATTCTAAAAAGTTGTAATTTTTGCTCTGGTCATGGTCGTGTTAAGGAAGCTCAAGATGTTCGTTTTCACATTCCACCTGGGGTGAGTTCAGGGGTTCGTTTGAGAGTGGCTGGATTCGGTGATGCACCTTCAGGAGGAGGCCCTAGGAGCGACTTGTATGTAGAAATTGAAGTGCGCTCTCATGAAGTTTTTTCAAGGGAGGGGGATCATCTACTTGTGACTTTGCCATTGACTTTTGTAGAAGCTTCTATGGGCTGTGAAAAAGAGATCCCTACTTTTTCCAAATTGTGTCGAGTAAAGATTCCAGAAGGCACACAAAGCGGGAAGCAATTCTTTGTTAGGGGACAAGGTTTCCCACATCTTCAAGGAAGAGGTTCTGGAGATTTGAAAGTGAATGTAATAGTCGAAACGCCACAAAATCTCTCAGCTGAGCAGAAGGATCTTCTTAAGAGATTCGGGGAGCTTTCTCGCTTAGAACAGACTCCTGGTTGTTCCAATTTTTGGAACAGAATTAAGCGTTTTTTTGGATCTGAAGGTTAGATTTTTGTGATGGAGGGGTAGTGGTTGTTTTCTGCCCCTTAGCATCTGGCTCGAGTGGTAATGCTACTTACATTAAGACAGATCGTTTTTCTCTACTTGTTGATGCTGGGTGCAGCTGTGAAGTTTTAGAAGAGAGGCTTCACTTGCTTATCAAAAGCGACTGTAAATCGCCTTTAGACGCTATCTTAATCTCTCATGAGCATATTGATCATATATCTGCTCTTGAGAAGATTTCCTTAAATTTTTTCTCTGCTTCAACATCGTCCGGATTCTTGTCCGGATGATATCTGACGGCCTGCTTCCGATAAGCCTTTTTGATCTCCTCTTCGGAAGCTGTTTTG
>NZ_PPEU01000031.1:0-8605 GCF_003056015.1 Candidatus Similichlamydia epinepheli
CTAAAAAGTGTTTTCTCTTCTTCAACTGGGAAAGAATCAAGAATGGCGAGATGTCTCTGTGTTGCACGATCTAGGAAAAGATAATCTTTCATATCAACAATTCGGATATTTTGTATTTGATCAATTGGTTGCAGTAACTCAAAAGCCAAATACCGAAGAAGAGCTCCTGACGCAAGAAGAGCTTGAGGGAATCGATGAAATCCTAAACTATCCGTAGATTGCAATCGGAAATGACGACAAAGAAACGGTTTATTTGTTTCCATAGAAAAGAAACGATCGTCTATCACCTGATGGGACAGATAGGCATCGGATTCTACCTGAAACAGAGATGTTGTTTTTTTGTTTGTAATAATTTCAGCCGGTTTATAGAGCGATAACTCATCAAGACATTTTTCCCATGAGTTGCATTCTAAAGTCCACATTTCTCCAGTGGAAGAATCACAGAATGCAAGTCCTATAGAAGTGGTACTAAATGTATAAATTGTTGCAAGTAAAAGGTGTCCATTGTCGCACGTTTCAAGAAATCTATTTAATGTTCCAGATGAAATAAAATGTGTGATTTTTCTTGTTAGAATTTTTTTTGAATTGTTTTTACAAGCTGGATCCTGCTCTACAATAGCTACACGTTTTCCGTGTTGAACTATTCTTGATAAGTTTGACTCAAGTGTTTGAGCCGGGATTCCTGCCATAGGGAACCCGTTCCTTGATGTTAGAGTGATCCCTAATGCCCTTGAAAGTATTTTTGCATCTTCTCCAAAGGTTTCATAAAAATCACCCAGTCTGAAAAGAAGCAAACTATCTCCTGCTTTTTCCTTGCAGGTTCGCCATTGTTCCATCATTGGGGAAAGAGTTTCTGTTTGCATAAATCTTCTTCTTTGAAGTTTTTATTGGCAAAACCAATTACAAACACTAATTAAGAAAGAGATGCAGAATTCTTTTCTGCAATTTTTCGAAAAGCATGTCTTCTCTCAACTTGTGTTCTTCCTTAAATGATAAGTCCATCCAACCATTTGTTGCGTTGTCTAAAAAAATAAATTCTGAATTCACTAAAAAATATAATAAAGCATTTAATGCAAATGTTGCTGTAGACAGCTCAGACGGAACAATTAAACTTTTATATAAAGTCAACGATGGCCCTGGAGAAAGAAGTTTCGGCATACATGTCGCCAGCATAGCAGGATTGCCTTTGAGTCTGATTAACAGGGCTAATGATATATTGAAAAATTTGGAAAAAATTGAGCAAAAGGGTTCTCTTTTGTAAACAATATGGAAAACAACGACTCTAATTATTACTCAAAGCTCAAAAAAGCGAAGGCTCTGTTGATAAGATGGAATGAGCGTGCATGCTCGGCTAATTTGGGAAAGGATCAATTCTCTGAAATAAATTCCTATAAAAATATCAAACATGCAGTAGAGAAGGATGATACTCTTACCAAGATAGAGCTTTCCACTCGTCAAAAGAGTTCACTTGATAGAACTCTAATCGAATCGACAACATGTTCGTGTGCAGTGAAAAAAGGAAATTCCGAGGGAACAAAAATCTTTATTTCCCCTAAATGGCACCATTTAAAAGAAACATTAAAGTCCGCAGAAATTGAATTGCAAAAACTGCACGAATTAGCAGGATTTAGAATACTGGATGTATTATCAATCACAGATGAGTTAACTTCCGTTGACGAGCTTAAATTAGTTGCTGACGCTACCGAAAAGCTTAGACAAAGTAATATATTAGCCTATCGACAAGAAGTGGGTGAAATAAGAGGGTATCTGGTTCCGTTCACATTTCTTTTTCTTGTCCCTTTACGACACAAAGGCAAGGTTGATTGGCCCGCACTAAGTCATACGATCTTTGTTAACTGGACTGAGATATATTCCAAAGAAGAGGCAAAGAAGGCTCTTTGGTCACAGATCTGCTTTTTTCTTAATCAAAGAATCGCGCCATGCAGTTCGCTAAATTCGCTGAAGTTGTGATCGATAGATCGATTGACAAGTCATTGACATATGGTATTCCTGAGAATCTTGAAATTGAATTAGGGCACTTTGTAGAGGTTCCTCTACGAAGTATCAAGTCAAGTGGGATAGTCATTAAAATTATGCACACTTCCAACCAGAAAAACATTCAACCAATTTGCCGGATTATCAACGAAAAGCAAATTCCATTAGACCTTCTTCATCTAGCTTTTTGGATGAGCCAATCTTATTGTGCTCCATTAAAAGATGTGCTTTTCACAATTTTCCCTTGTGCTTTGCGCAAAAAATTTTCTCTCACGAGAACTATAAATTCTCAGGACCGCTTCATAAGAATAAACGTTACAGATACATTCCTTATTGAATGGTGCCAAGACAATCGATACCGCAAACCATCCCAAGCCCGCATTTTGGATTTTTTAATCAACAATAAGAAACCTAAAAAAATTGCGCTTATTTTAAAAGAGGCACAAGCACAAAAAGCCGCTTTAAATACTTTGTTAAAGGCAAAAATTTTAAAAGAAGTGATAATACCTTCAGAAGAAGAACTTCTTCTTAAAATTCCATTTTTGGAACAAGGTCCTAAAACCCCCTCCTCCGATCAGTTTAAAATTATACACAACCTTCTTAAGACATTCAAAGAACAACCTACATCAGCTCATCTTTTATGGGGAGCCACAGGAAGTGACAAGACAGAAATTTACATTCACGTTGTTAAAAATGTAATATCAGGACAAAAGAAAGCCATAGTGTTGGTTCCAGAGATTTCTCTCATCACTCAAATGGCTCAATTATTTAGATCAAGAATTCATGGAAGAGTTGCAATTTTTCATTCATCTCTTTCACAGTCTATACGGCAACAACTACATCAATCGATCATAAAAGGGGAAATTGATCTATTGATAGGAACAAGATCAGCGATTTTCCTTCCTCTTTCTCCACTTGGAGTAATAATTCTCGATGACGAGCACGACACTTCATACAAAAGCGAAAGATCGCCGGCGTTTCATGCTAGAGATATCGCAATCAAACGAGCGGAAGTATGTAGATGTCCTATTATTTTAGGAAGTGCTACTCCGTCTCTAGAAAGCTTTCAAGCTGCATTAGAAAACAAATATTACCTCTATCAATTGCCTAATAAAATCTTAGATCAAAAATCAGAAATTATCTTTGTGAGACGACCTAAAAAAGGGATATTTTCCCCAGAATTAATAAAGCAAATAAAAGAAACGGCAAGTAGAGGTGAACAGGTTTTATTATTTCTGAATCGTCGTGGCTATTACGAGGTAGCTATTTGCCAAGCTTGCAATCAACCTCTACGCTGCCCTAATTGCGATCTTTCATTAACTGTTCATATAAAGAAGCAGATTCTGCTTTGTCATATATGCCAATATTCCACCTTTTACAAGCAGGTCCAATGTTCAAAATGTCGCAAGGAATCGATACGTTTTCTCGGATGGGGTACAGAACGTGCAGAAACGACATTACAAAAACTCCTGCCTAATCTACGCATTATGAGGATAGACAGAGATCAGGTCACAACATCTGACGAGTTAAATGATTCGCTACACCTATTTCGTTCAGGCAGCATCGATGTCCTAATTGGAACGCAAATGATAACGAAAGGACACAATTTTCCACTCGTGACACTGATTGGCATTTTACATCCAGACCAGCAACTTTGGAACCCTGATTTCCGAAATGGTGAATTCCTTGTTCAAACCCTTACACAAGTTAGCGGAAGAGTGTCTAGAGAAGGATTACCTGGCACAGTTATCATACAGACAGAACAAAAGGACCTCCCCTACTATAGGTATGCTCTTGCAGGAGAATACGAGGAATTTGCAAAAAACGAACTCGAACTAAGAAAGCGTTTTTTGTATCCACCATTCTGCTCAATTATTCATTTTCTTTTTCGACACAAAGACATTGAAGCCGTTACACATCACGCTAACACGTTCAGACACAAACTATCTGAAACATTACAAAAAAAAGACCTTCTTTCCCCTTGCTCCAAGCTTTATCGCTTCAAGACATCAGGTCTTTACCGTCTGCATTTCATTGTGAAAACGAACAACTGCCACGAGTGTAGCTTAAGAATTAAAAAACTTCTACCTCTAATAAATCTTCCAAAAGGAATATTGAAAATCGACTTTCATCCAATTTCTCTCAGTTAAAGAATAATTTCCTTTCATATACCATCATGAAGGACGGTAGTTTTTTACTATGGAAAAACAAAATGTCAACATGCCCTTTTGATGATCCTCCACCTGATTATTCTGTTCGTTTAAAAAAACTGGAACAGTTGAGGGCTATGGGCGTTGACCCATACCCACACGCCAGTAATCCCACTTACAAATTAAAGCAACTTCATAAAATTTTTAATTTAGACTCTCTTCCTCACGTCACACAAATCGATTTCAATGAAAAACCCATAGTGCTCACCGGACGCATTTTACTCCATCGTCATATGGGAAGGTTACTATTTATACAAATTCAAGAAGAAAGTATTCGCTTCCAGATTATCTTCACAAAAGGAGAGTGCACCTTAGAGCCATTAGGTGCAGAGCAATCATTCGAGCTTCTAAAAAAATTGATTGATCTTGGAGATTGGCTTGAGGTCACAGGACACCTTTGTCAAACTCAAAAAGGAGAACCATCTCTATTCGCAATAAATTTTCGATTATTGGCAAAGGCATTACTTCCTCTACCCGACAAGCATAATAAGCTTAACAATAAAGAAATTATACTGCGTAAAAGGTGGCTTGATTTAATCGCATCTCAGGAATCTTTTCGTCGTTTCGAGCTCCGATTTAAAATTATTAGATCTATTCGCACATTCTTTGAAAAAGAGGAATTTCTTGAGGTTGAGACTCCGATTCTTCAATCTCACTACGGTGGAGCAGAAGCTAGGCCATTTGTCACAGAGATTGCACTACTCAAACAGCGTGTTTTCCTTAGGATATCTCTTGAATTATCACTAAAAAAGCTTTTAGTTGGAGGCATGCGAAGAGTTTTTGAATTGAATAAAGTTTTTAGAAATGAAGGATTAGATCGATCACATAACCCTGAATTCACATTACTTGAAGCTTACGCGGCTTATTGGGATTACGAGAAAATGATGGACCTAGTTGAACGGTTATTTCTTGAAGTCGCGATAGAAAATTTAGGTGCGTCTGTTTTTATAGTAGAAGGAAAAGAGATAGACTTAGCCAAGCCATGGAAACGCATGACTATGAAAGAATCCATTAATCTGTATGGAGGATTTGATGTTGATCAGATGGAAACTTCCGATCTAATTAAAGAGATAAAGACATTCGGAGTAGAGCCTGAAAGTAGTGTGCGTGGACCTCTTATTGCTCAATTATTTGAATTGTCGGTTGAAAAACATCTTATTGAACCACATCACATTATTGATCATCCAATCGAAACAACGCCTCTTTGCAAACCAAAAAGGACCCCCAATAACCCACAAGAAATATACGTAGAAAGATTTGAATCGTTTATAGGTGGAGCAGAAATCTGCAATTCATACTCTGAACTAAACGATCCCATTCTCCAAACTCAACTTCTTAATAGGCAACAAGAAACGCAAGAAGAAAAGCATGATATTGATCTAGAGTTTTTAGAATCAATTTATCAAGGAATGCCACCGGCTGGTGGAATAGGAATAGGAATAGACAGGATGATCCTTCTTATGACAGGAGCTTCACACATCAAAGATGTGCTCTTCTTTCCAATGATGAAAAGCCTATCACACAACAGAGATATCGACGATCTCTTGAGGTCCAAAGATGGGGAAAGTGCCGTTTAGAGTTATTGATTCACCAGGTCTACCGGAACTGAAATGAATCGTTTCACTCAATTCCATTACCCTTCTATCTAAAAAGGTACGCACACCAAAAAGAGGACCAGCAGGAGGTATGCTTCCTTCTTTTAAACCAAATTTTTCTTCAATGACATCAGTTTGAGCAAACGTCAATGGTTCACCAACTAATGCAGACAATAATTTCATCTGCAACTTGGATGACAAAGCAAGATTGGCTTGAAATATCGTACCTGATCTCTTTCCAATTAAAAGAAGCGCCTTTACTCCTTCAGAGCATTTTGGTGCACTAATCTCAACAGAAAATGATAAACAACGCCTTCTTAGAGATTTAATCATCTCAGATCGAATAGATTCCCCGCCCAAGATCAATTGTTTTTCTGAAGCGATTCGACGTGCATCTGACGGGAAAAGAGAAGCTTCGCGTATGTTTTTCAGGTCAAGAAGGGCCATAGTTAGTCGCTCTAAACCTATCCCAAATCCGCCATGAGGTGGCATTCCCGACTGAAAAGCTTGCAGATATCCTTGAAGAGGAATAGGACTCAATCTATGTTCAGATAACCCTTCAAGCACCTGATCATGAGTGAACCTTCTCATTCCACCAGAAACTATCTCGATCCCTCTACAAAGAAGGTCAAACGTCTCTGTTTCACCAGCAGATTTGGATGGCAGTGAATAGAAAGGTCGAGACGCATTAGGCCAATGTGTAATGAAAAGAAAATCAGAACAATATTTCTCCCTAGCCCAAGAGCACAATTTGCGTTCTTCATCTGATCCTAAATCTGAAAGAGAATCATCCTTAAGAAGTTCACGCGCTTCTGCAAACGATATACTAGGAAATTTTCCTTCCGGGAACAATGGCAATGAGTCCAATTCAGGATACAAATGATAGAGCTGACGAGCTACGTCGCGAATAAAATCTTCTAAATGAGTCATCAATTCGCAAAGAGAAGAAAAAGCAGCCTCAAACTCCATCTGCTTGCCTTCTGAAAGATGACGGGTTGTATGAGACGGATCAGCTCTAAAAAAAGGCATAATCGCAAAGACACGCTCGTAGACTCCTACAAGAATCTGCTTATAGAGCTGGTTGCTTTGAGCTAATGTTGCGACAGACCCAAAATGATCAGTAAAAAAAATTTCCGCACCACCTTCAGAAGATCCAGGAAGAAGACAGGGACCGAAAAACTCACGAGCTCCAACCTGCTCACGCATATACTTGCGAAAAACAAAAGCGATCTCACTTTGTACTTTAAAAATAGATGAAACAGCCGAGTGACGAATAGACACTCCTCTGCAATCTAAGAGAAAGTCAAGGTCAACGTCAAAGGTAGGTCTCGTGTAATCCAAAGGAGGCACACTGGAAACCTTTGAAATTATTGTTACAATACTTTCCTTTAGTTCAGGTTTGCCATCCTTACTTCTAGAAGCAGATACTAGACCCGAAACGGAAAGAACTGTTCCTACGTGACATTCTTTCAGCTTATCAGACTCAGTAGAATCCAAAACTACCTGAGAAATACCATCGCGATCACGAACAAGAAGAAACGTGATTCTACCTAATGAGCGAACACCATGCATCCATCCGTTAATGGTAACACGTTTCCCCATACAAAAAGGAAGGTCTTTAGAAAAAACACGAGACATGCGAACGAATCAACTAAAAAGGAGATGAGTCCTCTGAATAGACTTCTTCCTGACTATACATTGGCGATTTGCCCTGACCAGGCGAAAATCCAGCGGGCTGAGAAGAGTCAAATCCAGTATATTCGACTTCGCCAGAAAATTCAGTTTCATCGATTTCTTTCACATCAGAAGGCCTTGTAGACGAAGCCGCAGGCTCACCTTCATTTCTACTCCCTGGAATGAAACGAATCAAAACAGCTTTTAACTCAAGAGACGCCTGAGATACGCCGTTGCTATCTACGTACGTTCTAGGTTTCCGCATAGTTCCATAAACAACAACACGAGAGCCCTTTCTTACGTGCGGGATCACACGTTCGAGTTCACCATCCCAAACTATAACTCTCCACCAAAGAACTTCTTCTTTATCCCCCTTTCGCTGATTGTCCGCAACGACGAGAACCGTCATTTTCGCGCCACCAGCTGTGACCCTCTTTTCAGGATCTATGACAACATTTCCAATAATCTCGATAAAATTCATTGCAGAGAACCCCTTGAGAATCACCTAGCCGAGTGAACAAACACATCCCGGAAAAGACAGAATGGCAAGTTTAGCAATAGACAATTCAATTCTGCAAGGGGTGATCCAAAATAAGATCATTACCGACTATTGTCTAGATCCGAATAAAGCCATCTCCAGCACCCTTTGAATGCTGTGAGCCAGATTCTTCCTTCTTAGCCGAACTTTCACTTGAACCACTTGCGCCGCTTGCCATTCCGGAAATTTGATCTGCATTCTTTCCAGCTAAAACGGGCAAGGTAGATAAGTCGACTTCTTGTCCGGCACAAATACTGGAACAAACCTTTCTCCAGGCGTCTACTATCTCTACATAGAGAGGCGCAAATTCCTTCAAGGCATCTGGAAATGCAGCAGACATTTCCAAAGTAGAATGGATTAATATAAGTTGCTCTTCTGGTGCGATACCAACACCACCACCTGCCATTTGGCCACCTAAAATGGACCCTCGAAGAAGAGTCTCATAAAGCTTCATAAGAATATCTTTATCTTCAGGAAAAGAATCAAGCAAAGGAGAATAGATATAAAGCTTCTTAGAAGTAGTCTCATATGTCATATGCATGGAGAAATCATTGTCTATCGCGAGGATACATGTGTTATTCTCATCGAAGTCA
>NZ_PPEU01000032.1:0-8547 GCF_003056015.1 Candidatus Similichlamydia epinepheli
CTCCGAACTATTTAAATTACGTGATGACTTTCTATTTTCATGATGAGTCTTGGTTTGGTCTCGTCTACGTCTGCTCTCATTTTGCAGGCGAGAGGAGCAATTTTCCAAGCTTTTGGCCTGTCTTATGTTGCACTTCTCGCGCCTCTTTTTTCCGTTTCTTTGATTGGTCTTTTCCCTGTTTATGATTCTATTTACTCAATTGGAACAAGAAATCAGCCTCTCGTTCAACAAAATGCTGCAATTAAATTGGATTCACCTATCACATCAGAAACATATACTCCATACAGTTGCGAGGGGTAATAATTTTTTTACATTGTTCTTTATTTAAGTTTATCGTTCTTCATCCCTCTACTCTTTGGAGAAGTTTAAAGCTATCTGTTGTATGATTGATCCGTTTGCGTGATGGTTTTCTTTCGTTATTTTGCTCTGTTTTTAGCTGAGGGAGGGATGAACAAGTGAAGAAACGGATCCCGAGTGGGTTTTTCATTCTTATTGCATTGGCTCTGGTTGGCATGTCCTTTTTACAAGGATTTTTCACTCTTTCTTATGCTCAATTCTCCTTCCCTCATCAATTGGAACACCTAGTGAATCTTGAGTTGATTCATCCAGAGGAGTCTAGAAAGGTTGCCCTCAATCATGGTCTTGTAACGTTACATGGACGTTGTCGAGATGAGTTGCCTGATAGAGCGGAAAAAAAGTTTCAATTTTTGAATCTTTTGAATGAGCATTTTCAGTTAAGTGAAAGGAAGAAGCGTCTTTTTGCTAAATTGAAAGAAGCTAGAGAGTCGTCTATTCTTGCTTGGAACTACTTTGTTTCTATTCGTTTTGCAAATCCTCAGAGGGGCAGGATAGTTCTTGTTCCGCCTTCTCATGAATTTCCAGAAGTAGTTAGTGGAATAATTTGCGATCAAAAACCTTTTCATCAGTTTCTTTCTTTTGATCAAGTTGTGGAGCGTTTTGGAGCGTTTATTTCTTCTCCACGTTTATCAGATGTTCCTGCAGCTCGGCATCTTTTACAGGAATTTTACGAGGAATTGCAATCTCCTGTTCTTGGGATTGCCTCCGAATCTTTGAAGGCTCACTTGCGCGCGGCATCATCTCTCTTAGAGGAGGCTGCAAATTATCGTGGCATTCAAGAGCATGTACACGCTCTCCGTTCTGTGTTTGATCATTTATCCATTGTGACGCACGGATTGGAAGACCCTGTTGGTTGGAACAAGGAAGCAAAGGTTCGTTCGATTCGTGACTACTACGAATCTTTAGACAGTTTAATCGAAATTAGTCAAAAACTAATTCCCTTACAGGTTCAGCTGGAGGTTGCTCTTCAACAGGAAGAGGGTTCTATCTGGTTTTTTGAAGATGCTGTTTTATCTAGTCGTGAATTATCTGAGCAAGATCCTGACCAGTTTAGTTTGTGGTTTGCGCAAGCTTTGCAAGTTTGGGATCAATTCCCTTCTAACAAAGGTCATTCTTTCAAGCTTCCTGACCAGGTTAGGAATCGTGTTTTAGAAACCACGTTCCGAAGTCAAGAGCTTTCTCCGAACTATTTAAATTACGTGATGACTTTCTTTCCATTTCTCATCATGTTGATTTTCTTGGTTATTTCTTTCTCTAAGCAATTGAAAGGGATGAGTGGAGGAGCAATTACGTTTGGACGTTCACCTGCTCGTCTTATGCAGAAGGGCACTTCTAAGATTACTTTTCAAGATGTGGCTGGCGTAGAAGAAGCTAAAGCTGAACTACAAGAGATTGTCTCTTTTCTAAAGAATCCTCAACCTTTTCTTGCTATTGGAGCTCGCATTCCAAAAGGTATTCTTTGCGTTGGGCCTCCTGGAACTGGGAAGACTTTAATTGCTAAAGCTGTTGCTGGTGAAGCTGATAGGCCTTTTTTCTCTATGTCGGGATCTGACTTCGTGGAAATGTTTGTTGGGGTAGGAGCTAGTCGAGTGAGGGACACCTTTGATCAGGCTAGAAGACATGCTCCGTGTATTGTTTTCATGGATGAGATTGATGCTGTTGGTCGTCACCGAGGAGTTGGTATCGGTGGTGGTAATGACGAGAGAGAGCAAACATTAAATCAGCTTCTTGTTGAGATGGACGGTTTTGAGAGCAATGAGGGCATTATTCTCATGGCTGCAACTAACCGGCCTGACGTCTTGGATAAAGCTCTTCTTCGTCCTGGTAGGTTTGATCGTAGAGTAGTTATTGACTTGCCTGACATCCGTGGTCGTCACGAGATTCTTCAACTTCACGCTAAAAAGATTAAGATTTCTCCCAATGTCGATTTAATGAAAATTGCTCGTTCAACTCCTGGAGCTTCTGGTGCTGACTTGGAGAATGTTTTGAATGAAGCGGCTCTTCTTGCTGTACATCGTTCATCGGATATTGTTGAGGATTGTGATGCTAGAGAGGCTCGGGACAAGGTCTTTTTTGGGAAGGAAAGAAAGAGTTTTGAGCTTGATCAAGAGGCTCGCTGGACTACTGCTGTTCACGAAGCTGGGCATGCCATAGTTGGCAAGTCTCTTAGTCATTGTGATCCAGTAGAGAAGATTACAATTATCCCTAGAGGCTTGGCTTTAGGTGCAACTTACACTCTCCCAACGAAGAATCGTACAGGTTACAAAAGAGATGAATTAGGTCATATCCTTGCGATGCTTTTTGGGGGACGTTGTGCGGAAGAGATTTTGATTGGAGACATATCAAGCGGGGCTCAAAACGATATTGAGCGTGCCACGGAGATTGCTCGTCGCATGGTATGTGAGTGGGGAATGTCTGATCGTTTTGGTCCGGTCACTCTTGATGATAAATCAGATAGGTCTGGAGCGAGTGGGCTTTCATATTCAGTGCGTTCAGATGAGACTCTTCGCGAAATTGATGGGGAAGTATTGGCAATACTTACAGAGGCCAAGAAGACCTCAGAAAAGATTCTCAGTGAGAAAAAAGAACTCCTTCAGAACCTTTCAGATCTCTTAATCGAATTTGAGACTTTGGACAGTCATGAGCTAGAAGAAGTGATTTTAGGGACATTTGATGCAGACAAGAAACGTAAATCTGTTGAAACATTAACTCCAATCAAAGTCCCAACAGCTGACGGTAAATCTTCTGAACAAGATTCGTCCCAACCTCCTCAGGAAGAAAACAATCCACCTGATCAGGAAGGAAAAAAGTAGAGGAAATAACATCCTCTACTTTTACCTTGATTGAAGACGCTGGGTAAGTCTGATTTGACCTTTGGTATTGATTTCGAGAACTTTGACGTCAATTTTGTCGCCTACTTTATACGATTGAAGTAGGTTGGAGCCGGTCGAAATCATTTCAGAGACGTGGCATAAGCCTTCTTTGCCCGGCATAATCTCAATGAAAAGACCGAAGACTGCTATCGATTTTATTTTTCCGTGGTAGACCTTTCCGATTTCTACATCGACAGTCAACTCTTCAATCATCTTTTTAGCTTTGATAATCGATTCTTTGTATGGAGCGGAAATGTAAACGATTCCAGTCCCATCTTCTATATTGAGGTCAGCTTGACTCTGCTCACAGATCGAACGAATCGTTCGTCCATTAGCTCCTATCAGAGTTGCAATTTTGTTTAGAGGGACTTTGACAGTTTCTATACGAGGAACATGATCCGGAAGCTCTCTTTTTTCTTTCGGACATTGTTTGGCCATCTTATCAAGAATAGAAAGAACTCCTCTGCCAGCTTGAGCAATTGCTTTTTGCAAAACCGAAACCGGAATCCCACGTACCTTCACGTCCATTTGTAAAGCTGTAAACCCTTTAGACGTGCCAGCTAACTTGAAATCCATATCACCAAGCATGTCTTCTAGCTCAGATATGTCACTGAGAATAGCTTCAGCTTCAGATGTTTCAGGGGATAAAAGAAGGCCCATGGCTATGCCTGCTACAGGCTCTTGAATAGGAACCCCCGCATCAATTAACGCTAGACAACCACCACACACTGAGGCCATGGAGCTTGAACCACTAGATTCTGTAATCGTTGACTCAACTCTAATCACATATGGAAAAATAGCTTTGTCAGGCAGAACTGCGCTAAGAGCTCGCTCGGCAAGTTTGCCATGCCCTAATTCACGACGTCCAGGGCTTCCAACTTTACCAACTTCTCCAACACAGAAGTTTGGAAAGAAATAATGTAAGTAAAAACGTTGAGAACCCTCTCCATCCAAAGTCTCAAAACGTTGGGACATTTGTTCACTACCTAATGTACAGACAGCAACTGATTGAGTCTCACCACGAGTGAAAATAGCTGATCCATGCACGCAAGGAAGATAACCTAAATGAACTTGAATGGGACGAATCTCTTCAGTCTTGCGACCGTCTAAACGTGTGCCATGCTGAGAAATAGAGGTTTTCAATTCATCACGTAGAATATGATCAAGACTGTGTGAGAAAGAGACAATCTTATCTTCAGGAAGGTCAACGGAAATGTCATGCCTTAACTGGTGAAGAGCTTCCTGACGAATAATTTTGTCTTTTAATCGAATCGTACTATGTATCTTTTCTCCCCATTCGGAACGAATCTTCTCTTCAATTTCCTTATCTATTTCATATGAGAAAGGTAACTTCTCCTTACCAACTTCTCTAAGCTCTTCAATCGCATGACAGATAGACTCAATCGACTTCGTAGCAAGTTCAGCAGCTTCTAATAGGAGAGATTCAGAAACAGGATCCCCATGCCCCTCTACCATTGTAAGGCCATATGGAGTCCCAGAAAATGTAACGTCAAATAAAGATTGATTCAACTCAGAAGCAGAAGGATTAACAACTAAACGATGATCAACCGTTAAGCAGATTTTTACAGCTCCAACATAAGTTTGTACCGGAATAGAAGAAATCGCTAAAGCAGCACTACTTGCACATATAGCAAGCGTGTCAGGCAAATTAGAACGATCATACGACCAGACCATCGAGAGACTCTGCACCTCATAGGAAAAACCTTTTAAAAAGGTCGGTCTAAGTGAACGGTCAATTAAGCGGGCAATCAGAACTTCCTTTTCAGACGGACGACCTTCCCTCTTGATAAATCCTCCAACGGTTTTGCCGATAGAAGAGAACTTTTCTTGATAATCAACCCTTAAAGGACAAAAACATGCTCCAACTTGTGGAGATCTAGACTGGCAAATAGAAGAAAAAACAACTGTCTCGCCACAACGAGCCAATACAGCTCCGCCAGATTGCCTAGCAATTTCACCAGTTTCAAAAGAAATCTCTTTCCCATAGATTTCAAACCGTACTTGTTTTTTAGACATGAAAACTCTCTGTAGAGATATGATCAAAACGAAATAGGGCGGACTCTAGGGAACGAGCAGAAAAAAGAAACAAAAAAGGCGCTCCTCTTTTCTTAACTACCGTCAAGATCGACCAATCACCGGCGAAGGTTCAGTCGTGAAATAAGAGAACGGTACCTTTTCGTATCAGTAGAGTTTAGATACTCAAGAAGACGACGCCGCGCTGCAACAAGCTTAAGAAGTGCAAGTCTAGCACTGCGGTCCTTAGTGTTTTTTTTGCAATGTTCAGACATTTCAGCTATCTTTTCGCTGAGAATAGCGATCTGCACATCAGCCGACCCTGTATCTTTTTCGTGGAGCTGAAACCGCTTCAAAATTTCGTCTTTTGTTCTTTTATCCAGAGACATCTGCTCTCGGCCTCCCAATCGCACCACAAGACAAACCCAACCGTCGTGGGATTGCAAGTTTACCTGATTTCGACTAAAAACTCAAGTTTGCATCAGTGTGTTAGTGGGATTATAATCTTTTTGTAAAGGAACCTAATTTGATTGGGGATTCGTTTTCTAGCTGATACCAGCATGATGTCAAGATGTCTTGAAAGAGTTCGTGCATACACCAGGTAGGGTTGTAACCTAATAATGAAGAACCACTGTCGAATGAAATTAGCTCTCGTTCACTATTTTTCCAAATTCGATGATGAAGTTCATGAGTGTGACCGTGTAGATACAGTTTTACATAAGGAGAACGCAAAAGACAGTTGCGTAATGATTCGTTCCTAAGAAGAACCCTCCATTGACTCCTTATATTAGCCAGAGGAAAGTGCCCCATTACTACACAGGGTTGGTTTACTTCTTGGAGGATTATTTCCAAATTTCTTTCTAACGTTTCAGAGAAAATTCCTTGAGCGTGTCCTATTTTTGGATTAGTCAAATCAAGGCATATTCCACACCATCCATTTCGAAAGTTAACTAGGGTAAGTCCTTTATCTAAAAAGTTCTCTACGGAAAAATCGAACGCATTGAGCTCTAAAAGTCGTATGAATGAGTTTCGTCCTTTTCGTTTCTGGAATACATCGTGATTGCCTGGAAGTATAAGCTTAGGAATGTGATTTAGCTGTTCGAGCCACTCCATAGCTAGTTGGCATTCTTTTTTTGATCCTTTGGTTGTTAGATCTCCAGAGATTACTAGACAGTCTATCGACTCTTTTTGATTTTGTAGAAATAGAAGAAGAGATTCAACATTTCCTTTGAATTGCCTGCGAGATGAGAAAGAAAATAGTAGGTATAGTTGAGCGAATAGGCTTCGACATTTATTGGATGTAAATAGTCCAAAGTTCAGCTCTGGAGTAAAAAAATGTAGATCAGAGATGTGAGCAAGTCGAAAAGGGCTCGTTTGATTCATGAAAATGTTACCTTATTCAAGTAGAGAATGGATCTGATTGGCTTTTTTAAAAACGTGATCGAGAAGTGTATTTGGAATTGATTCCAATCAACATAACGCCTAATAACTGAAATAAAATAAAAAAACGTTCTCTTGACGTTATCGGCAAAAAATATGGGATATAGCTAGAAAGAATTCCACATACATGCGAGAAGAATATATTCAAATCTCGAGTGTGAACGTATTTGTTGATTAAGCAAATCGCGATGCCTACATGTTCTTCCTTTTGAGGAACAATTTGAATTGGAAAATAATAACTTGTTCTTTCTTTTAGTGTTCCAATTTCAATGCATGAAGAGTACAGTTCTTTCTTATCGGAAGAAGGCCTCTCAATACAAGCAGCTTTTTTCCCTAATTTAGAAATAATTTCAGGAAGATCTTCAGATTGAATAACATCTAGATTGAAAAGAAGTCGAAGCTCTTCGGCAAAAGGTCCTTTAACTTGATCGACACAAAGTACTGGTTCACAATTCGCTTGTTTTATTGAGTCAAGTATGGAACACACATTGGGAAGGCACTGTTCTGTAAAAGCAAACGCAGCAATCACTGCACCCTCTAGAGACATCACTTCAACGTGCTCTCCCTTAATGAGAGATGTATCGATCCATTCGCGAATAGTAGATAGATCAACTTTCCCTCTTTGAGAGATCCATCCAGGATTGCCCATCAAGATTTTTGAGCCTCGGAAACATGTCTCTATTCCTTGCCCATGATCAATTGTAGAAAAAGAGAGCATAGATGAAACAACTTCAATGGCTTCTTTTGGTTTTTTCTGTGTGGAATGCGGTATGTAGACATCAAATAAAGCTTGAGCAAGTTCAGGATTGACGTGTCGTTGAATGCTTGAAGCTATTAGGAGAACTGCTCCTTTTGAAAAAGAAGAATGAAACGTAAGCTCAATCGAAATTGCTGAAGGCAATGTAATAATATCGCTTAAAAGAGCCCGTCTACGAGTTAGAAATTCTTTTTTGAAGAAGACTTTTCTAATACAATTAGAAAAGCATGAAAGTTGAGAAATGTGAATCTCTGGGTGTTCTTCTAAGATCTTTCTTCTTGTAAGAGAATCTGCTAAAGCAATTGCTATGAAACCTAGGAAAGGGAATCCATACGTGATGCGTTCCAATGAGAGTTGAACGGTAGAAAATGTAAAAACAGAATGACCTCTCAGAAATTGATCCAATATTTGGCTCAAGATGATGAATGTCATAAATGGAAGAACTGGAATGGTGAATTCACGTTGTGTTTTAATGTGTGTCTGCTTGGAAAGTAAGTTTTCATGAATTTTGTTAAACAAAGAATTTTTTCTTGAACAAGTCGTTAACATTAGAACTGACGCAGTTAAATTTCGACTTCCTGCAAGGATTTGATCTCCTTCATACTTAGGGGCAGATTGGGTTTTGCCATCAAGCCAAGAATCGTCAACCAGTGTAGCTCCGGATGTAATCGTACCGTCTGTAGGAAAGAGATCTCCTATCTGAACAAGTGCGAACTCTCCTCCAACAAGAGTATCAATAGGAATGTCAATAAGATCGTGGATTCCGTTTCGAATAACTTTTATTTCAGCCCACAAATGATCGATATCTTGTTGATGTGTCAGAGTTGAAGTTAGGTCAGTATGCATGAAGAGGCAAGTGTCAAAGACTATGAATAGCAATTGCAGGAAAGAGATATATGGGAAAATAGGCCCGCTATTTAATTTTAAAAAAAACGAAAGAAGAAAATAAACCGATAACCAAGTTAGATGAGATTCAATGACACGCGGTAGATGTTGTTTTATGCAAATTCGAGAGATTGTCCAGTAAAGATCTCCCAAGCCAAAAAATGAAAAAAGAAGCGAATATTCACTGTTTCCAGTCCACGC
>NZ_PPEU01000033.1:0-8468 GCF_003056015.1 Candidatus Similichlamydia epinepheli
GGGAGGTGGAGTGGGAGTGGGGGGGGAGGGAAGTGGGAAGGAAAAAAGAGAGAGGGGGAGGGGGAGGATGATTAATCTCTTCCACTAGATGATCCAAATGAAATTGAATTGCTGGGATTCATTTGTTCGATATATTAAAGGAGTATGAATCAGTAACAACAACTGTTGTTCTGTGGAAATTAGCAGTTCTTCTTAACGAGACATGATTATCACGAGACAGGAGATTGTTAGCAAATTTATGTACATCGATGCGTAATACAAATGCAGATCGCATATATGCGTTCACAAGTCCTCTTTACTAATCCTCCAGAGGCGGCATATCTTCGTAGGGATCTTCCTCAGAACCATTTTCTCCAAATTGTGTTTCGTCCTCATCTCCTATATTTTCTCGTGATGTATAAACCGGTGGTGGCTCTTGGTAAGAAGGTGGACGTTGGGATAGGTCAGTCATCTCAATTTCTTCGTACCCTGGCAAGTATGTGTATGGGGGCGGAGGAGTTTCACGAGGTCGTGGTTCATTTTGTACAGGCAATAAACCAACGACAGGATCTGTTTCAACTTCAGATGATAACGACCTTCTTAAACAAAATCTCAAAGCAAAGGTGATGAACAAAGCTATTAATGAAACAGCATAACAAAATACCGGCAATTCAGAATCTTGCGAAACTACGTCGCCGCTCAAATAGAATTTAATTAATAAAAACAAGAAAAAAACGGCCACTGTTAAAACGTAAAATGAGATCGATTCACATCTAACTCTACTGCTGATGCATAATGTTATAAGTAACGCCACAAAGAAATTAAAAATGGAAAAACAATAAATTGTCGCCCCTGACGCGTAAGAGTCAAATGCGCATTGATTTACAAAGCTGGTCACGACTGTTTCGACAGAACTAGAATTGGTACAAGGTCTTGAAGAGTGACTTGGAATAACAAATAGAAACAGTATCTCAACAAGAATAATGATAAACATGATAATTAATGAGACAATTCCACAACGACACAACCTACTAAGCCTACTATTGTTGCGATCAGCAGGGGGACGATCCCCTCCACCTGAAGCACCAATTAAGACTGAATTTGTTGTATTCATATGAATGACATATTCAAGTAATAACAGTCAGTAATAAGAAACGTCATCGTGTGCAAAATAACAATACTAATCTTCAAGAGGTGGCATATCTTCGTAGGGATCTTCCTCAGAGCCATTTTCTCCAAATTGTGTTTCGTCCTCTCCTACATTTTCTCGTGACGTGTAAACAGGTGGTGGTTCTTGATAAGGAGGTGGATCTGGTGATAGATCAACCATAGGAATTTGGTCATACATTGGAAAATATGTGTATGGTGGTGGAGGAGTTTCAGTACCAGGAGGTGTATCATCACCATGTTGAGAATTGATATCTTCTTCTACAACAGGTCGAGGTGATTCTTCACTTGAAAAAAATCTGAAGAAAAATAAGGCCAACACAATCACTTCTGATATAAAATAACAAGTGACGGATGCCACTGTTGCTGGCTGCTGTATTCTAGTTGAGAAATCATGTAATTTGACTAACAGAAACATCACAAAAATAGTCATCATTAAAACGACAAATAGGAAGACTTCAAGCCGACTATTACTATTCATGAAGCATGAAATGCATATAGATAAAACGATGTTCAAAACAGAAAAAAAATACGTAATTGGTACAGATGTTGCACTGCGGTTAATGTATAAACGACCGCCTTCCATTGATGGCGGATTTAAAATGACAAAATGAAATAGCATCCCCACAAAAACCATGATCAACATAACAATCATGGAAATCATTCCACGACTAAACGATCTAGCAATAGAACGATTGTTTCGAGGTGGAGGAGGGCCTCCTTCACCTGATCCCCCAATAGGTAGGGCATTTATAGGATTCATTCGAGAGACATATTCGATGAGTAAAAATCAGTAATAACAAGTGTCATTGTGTGCAAAAACAATATCCTATTATGTCAGAATAACTATGCGCAGACAAATCAATTTTACAAGTATTGATATCATGTTTGTTAATTTGCACTTGTTTATTGACAGACGTTTTAATCTGATAGTTGAATACTAATCTTCAAGAGGTGGCATATCTTCGTAGGGATCTTCCTCAGAGCCATTTTCTCCAACTTGTGTTTCGTCCCCTCCTAGATTTTCTAGTGACGTGTAAACAGGTGGTGGCTCCCGGTAAGGAGGTGGCTCTGCTGGTAGATCAACCATAGGAATTTGGTCATACATTGGAAAATATGTGTATGGGGGTGGAGGAGTTTCACTACCAGGAGGTGTATCATCACCATGTTGAGAATTGATATCTTCTTCTACAACAGGTCGAGGTGATTCTTCACTTGAAAAAAATCTGAAGAAAAATAAGGCCAACACAATCACTTCTGACACACAATAAAAAATGACTGATAACATTGTTGGTCTCTGCTGGATTCCAGTTGAGGAATCATGTAATTTGACCAACAAAAACATCGCAAAAATAGTTATCATTAAAGCGACAAATAGGAAGACTTCAAGCCGACTATTCCTATTCATGAAGAATGAAATGAATATTGATAAAGCGATGTTCAACCCTGCAGAAAAATAAGACATTGAAACTGATGATCTGGAACCTAAGTTAAATCCTCCCGTTGAGTGATTATTTAAAATGACAAAATGAAATAGTATCCCAACCAAAATAACGATCGCCATAACAATTGCGACCATCTCTCCAGAGGTAAACGATCTAAAAACACGATTGTTATTTCGAAATGGAGGAGGGCCTCCTTCACCTGATCCCCCAATAGGTGGGGCATTTATAGGATTCATTCGAGAGACATATTCGATGAGTAAAAATCAGTAATAACAAGTGTCATTATGTGCAATAATAACAGCCCATTATGTCAGAATAACTACGAGCAAACAAATCAATTTTACAAATTGTTTATACCCCGTCCATGTTCGGATATTTGAATTTGTGCATTAACAGACGTTTTATCTACTAGCTAAATACTAATCTTCAAGAGGTGGCATATCTTCGTAGGGATCTTCCTCAGAGCCATTTTCTCCAAATTCTGTTTCTTCCTCTTCTAGATTTTCTTGTGACGTGTAAACAGGTGGTGGCTCTTGGTAAGGAGGTGGATCTGGTGATAGATCAGCCATAGCAATTTGGTCATACATTGGCAAATATGTGTATGGCGGAGGAGGGGTCATATTAATCGACTGATATGAATTACTATCTAACCCTAATCCCGCTAGATCGAACTGTTCAAGTCCACTAATGTTAGTATCTCCTTTCAAATAAAATCCCACCACAAAAGAAGCTAGCAAAACTAATTGTGAAACAACATAACAAGCTACAGACCAGTTCACACTTGAATCAACACTCTCTGATTGAATTACTGTCTTAAAAAGTACAGTCAATAAGAAAATGATTACTGCCAAAATACAAAACAAGCCTACCTCAAAACATGAGGTAGTGTCCATGAACAATATGATCAGAAGTGCCGAAATGAAATTAAAAATTGAAAAAAGACACACCACAAATGACGACGATATATTGTATGGATAATGTCCACATCCATTGGTAAAAGTTGTTGCATTTACTTGATCATATCTTGCACAATTCTCTGAAAAATAACCTGGAATAACCAAAGAAAAAAGTATTCCAATAAAGATAACGATCAACATAACAATTACGGAAATAACTCCATAACTAAACGGCCCACAACCACGATTGTTATTTCGAGATGGAGGAGGTCTATCGTCTTCTCTATCTGAGGAGCCTATTGAAAGTGAACGGATGGGTTGCATTAGTTATACGTTCGAAATGTAAAAGTCAGTAATACAAGTGTCATTATGTGCAAAAACAACAGCCCATTATGTCAGAATCACTATGCGCAGACAAATCAATTTTACAAATTGTTGATCCCCTGTTCGTATATTTGAACTTGTTCATTAACAGACGTTTTATCTACTAGCTAAATACTAATCTTCTAGATCTGGCATATCTTCGTAGGGATCTTCCTCAGCACCATTTTCTCCAAATTCTGTTTCTTCCTCTCCTAGATGTTCTAGTGACGTGTAAACAGGTGGTGGCTCTCGGTAAGGAGGTGGATCTGATGGTAGATCAACCATAGCAATTTGGTCATACTCTGGGAAATATGTGTATGGGGGTGGAGGGGTTCCTCTAAATGGGAGGTCATTATGTGTATGAGGTGTTTCACTTGTTGTTCCATTCTGTACGAGTGGTGAGTCAACCGTGGATCTTGCTACTTCAATATCAAATCGAAATCTTCTCAAGTAGAGTCTCAAACCAAAGGTGATAAATAAAACTAATGCTGAAACAACATAACAAAAAGATGACAACTCAGAACCCGGCAAAACTCCTATTTCTTCCAAGAAAAATTTAATTAATAAAAACAATACGAAAACGACCACTCCTAGAACATAAAATGAGATCGATTCACACCTTCTTGTACGGTTCACACATAATGTGATAAGTAGCGCCAAAGCAAAATTAAAGCCGGAAAAAAAATAAGAAATTGATTCCATTGAGACATAAGATTCAAATGCGCATTGATTGCTAGAACTAGAATTAGTACAAGATCTTGAAAGTGGAACAACAAACAGAAATAATATCCCTACAAAGATAACGATCGACATAATAATTATGGCGACAGTTCCAAAACCACACAAATTATTAGATCGACAGTTATTGCGATCAGTAGGTGGACGATCGCCTCCACCTGAAGCACCAAGTAAGCCAGCGTTTGTGGGATTCATTTGATTGACATATTCGATGAGTAAGAGTCGATAATATCAGCTGTTCTATGCACAATTTACATTCTTTGTAACAAACCAATCGATTATCAACTAATTAATCGATTGTTCGCAAAATATATGTCGAAATTTCATGCAAATGAAAATCACATCTTAAATTTGCAATAATTCTTTCTTAATCTTCTAGATCGGGCATATCTTCGTAGGGATCTTCCTCAGAGCCATTTTCTCCAAATTCTGTTTCTTCCTCTTCTAGATTTTCTTGTGACGTGTAAACAGGTGGTGGCTCTCGGTAAGGAGGTGGCTCTGGGGGTAGATCAACCATAGGAATTTGGTCATACATTGGAAAATATGTGTATGGGGGTGGAGGGGTTTCAGCAGCTGGCAACTCAAGATGTGTAGATGGCAGGTTATCAGCATGTCCTGTTTCAACGCTGGAGGCAACCCGTTCCGCTTCAACTCTGGAAACAACCTGTTCTACTTCAACTTCCGCAGCGTGTAATCTTCCTAAAAAGAACCTCAACCTAAAAGCTATCAAAATAACTAGCTGTGAAACAACATAACAAAAGATAGCTAATGCTGAATCAGGCGAAACCCCATCTCTTAACAATCCTGAATTAGTTAATAAAAACAATAAGAAAATGATTGCCCCCAAAACACAAAATGAAATCACTTCACATCTTGTTGTGCTGTTCATGCATAACGCAACAAATAATGCTAAAACGAAATTCAAAATAGAAAAAAAATAAGACATTGATGTCACTGATGAAGTAAAATCAAGTCGACATAAACGATTAAAAATAGTTTCTTGTATTTGGTTAGAATCAGAAGTTCCACAAAGCCTTGAAAATAAATTTGGAATAACAAAAAAAAACAATACACCAATAAAAATGACTATAGTCATGACAACTAGAAGAACAATTCCATTGCTACATGGCCCATTATTTGGCCTGCCGTTATTGCGAGACGGAGGAGTGCTACGATCTTCTCCACCTGATCCATCAAGTAAGAGAGCATTTGCGGGGTTCATCTGATTGATATATGCGAGATGTAAAAGTCAGCAATAATAGTTGTCGGTCTGCCTAAATCAATATCTAACATGATGATCTGATTGTCGTTGACTAATCAATTGTTAGTCAGTTTCTATACTTAGAACAGAATACCATTTATTCATGATAGTACATATTGAAACTGGTTAAGTATATCATGTGTCTAAGTTGACATCTTGTGCATGTTTTTCAACGTGTGCCCAATTTAACGTCTTTCTCTCGATTGTGAATAAAAGAACCTTATTTCTTACGGAGATTATTTGCAGTGACTTCTTGTTGTGATGAATTGGAAGCTTTTTTAGGAAGTGGTAGTCTTCCCTGGATAGGACCAGCATTAGCGAAGAAAATTATTAACTCATTTGGAGAAGAGACTTTATTCATCCTCGATCACCAACCTGATAAGCTTGTATCTATCTCTGGAATCACATCTAAAAAAGCTGATCAGATTCATGTAGCTTGGAAGAGACAACGTGATTTATATGGCTTAATGATTTTTTGCCAAAAAGTAGGTCTTTCCACACATCAATCAAAGAAAATTTATGAAAAATTTGGAACTCGTTCTGAAGAATTAATTCGTGAAAATCCATATTTACTTATTCGCGAAATTTGGGGTTTTGGCTTCAAGAGGGCTGATTATGTTGCTACTCAATTAGGCCTTACTCCTAACTCTCCAATAAGAATTCAAGCTGCCTACGAGGCTGTTGTCACTCAAGGTTATCAAAAAGGGCATACATGTTTCCCCAGAAAGCATCTGATAGATGGTGCCATTCAACTTCTTCAACTGACTTCCAAAGACGGTGTAGAGGAGCATCTTGAGCATCTTTTACAAGATGGTCGTCTGGTTCAATATCAAAAAGAGGGTTCTTTTGGTGCAGAACCTTTCATTTGGAGTGTTCAAGCCTACCGTACTGAAGAAAACATTGTATCTCAATTAGATCGTTTAATTAGTTCTCGATCACGAGTTCCTAATTTTGACTTAGAAGCATATTTGGGATGGGCTTCTAAAGAGTTAGGGATGGATCTTGCCTCTGCACAAAAAGAAGCAATTCGCATGGCGTATCGTCACAAGGTCCATTTATTGACAGGTGGTCCTGGGACAGGGAAAAGCACTATCACACGTTGTTTAGCTTTAATTGGAGGTAAGCTAGGTCTCGACCTAATTTTCTGCGCGCCAACAGGAAAAGCCTCTAAACGTTTAGGAGAGGCTAGTGGTAGACCAGCTCAAACCATCCACTATTTACTCGAATATGACTTTACATCTCAGACTTTCAAAAAGTCTGAAAAGAGCCTGCTACAAGTTGATATATTGGTAGTGGATGAAATGAGCATGGTTGACTGTTTCCTTTTTCACCATCTACTAAAGGCAATTCCCTCTCATGCTCATTTAATATTGGTTGGAGATAGCGACCAACTTGCTAGTATTGGTCCTGGAAATGTCTTTGAAGATCTTCTCTCATCTAGACGTTTACCTGTTTGCACTCTTTCAACTCTTTTTCGACAATCGGAACGTTCCGGCATTGCTCGAGCAGCCCATCTCATTCGAGAAGGACGATCCCCTCTTGCATCACTGAAAGAAGATGACTTGGACTTCTCTTTTATAGAAGAGAGAGACGGAGAAAAAATCGTCGAACGCATCTGTTACGAAGTTTATGAAAGAATGCCCAAGCTTCATAAACTTGATCCACAGGAAGATATTCAGGTTCTCTGCCCTATGAAAAAGGGCTCAGTTGGAATCGAGCGTCTTAATATTGCGCTCCAACAAACTTTTCAAAAAGGTCAAACCGGAAAATTTTCAATAGGAGGGAGAACGTTTTTTCTCGGAGATAAACTAATCCAGACTCGCAACAACTATCGTAAAGAGATATTCAACGGATCAATTCATTTCTTAAGAAGCGTAGACATGTCAAAGCGAACATGTGAAATGATCTCTATGGAAGGACGTTCACTTATTTATCGTTTCGATGAGCTTGATCAGGTCCAACACGCATATGCACTTTCCGTGCATAAATATCAGGGAAGTGAAGCAGAGTGCATCGTCTTACCTGTCCACCCATCCCATTCTGTCATGCTATTCAGAAGGCTTTTATACACCGCAATCACACGAGCCAGAAAGCACGTCTTACTCATCGAAACGATAAATAAGTGAACGTCCTTCCATAGAGATCATTTCACGTCTTACTCATCGGAAGCAAAAAACATTTTTGGTACGGAATTCGTAACAACAATCAAGCCGAACGACTTACTGGTCTGCGTCAGAAAATCGAGGAGAGATGGGGTCCCGTTCCTGTTTCAATCGATCCAAAATTTTCCTGACAGTCTCTTCAAGAGATAAATCAGAACTAACCAACAACCAGCATCCCTCTGGCTCAACAAGAGCACCAACCTGACGGCTTCGATCTTCTTTATCCCTCTTAGCAAGCTTGTTCTTTACTTCTTCAAACGATTCACCAGATGAACGTTGCTTAAAACGTCTCTCAGCACGAACATCCAAAGAAGCAGTAAGAAAAATCTTCAAGTCGGCATCCATGAAGACAACAGAGCCCATATCTCTTCCATCTAGAAAAAAATAAGTGACATCTCTGGTATCGCACACAATCTCCCTAAGAAGATCATTAACGTGCGATCTTACACAAAGATTG